>CAYTWX010000001.1:0-28232 GCA_964442085.1 uncultured Methylobacillus sp.
GTACCATAAAATATAAATGCATGAGGCATCTTTGTCTTATTTAAAAATAATGAATCCCATGTTTTTTTTTGCCACGGATAAATATTCACGTAAAAATCTCATCCAATATTAAATAAATTTCTTTCTCAATTATGTTTATATTTTGATTGCTATTTATCACTTTAAATCTACCCTGCTCATTCTTGGCTAATTCTAAATAAGTGTTTCTAATTCTTTCGTGAAAACTTTTTTCTTCCCTTTCAAACTTATCAAGATCTCCGACCTTGTTAAGTCTATCCATACTTACCTCTATAGGTAGATCAAAAAGAATAGTTAAATCTGGAATTAAATCTTTATGCACCCAATCTTTCAATATTGTAATTTTCTCTTTCTCAACATATTTTCCACCACTTTGATAAGCATATGTCGCATCAGTAAACCTATCACTGATAACACTTACTCCATTGGCAAGGTTAGGATTGATAACTTTATCTATATGCTCATACCTTATTGCAAACATTAAAAGAGATTCTGTTTCTGGGTGCATATCATCATTTAGTAAAATTTCTCTTAATGTTTCACCTAGAACAGTACCGCCAGGCTCCCTTGTAAACTTATAATCTATTCCTTTATCAACGAGATATTTTTTGATAAAATTTATATGAGTACTTTTACCTGCACCATCTACCCCTTCAAGCGTAATAAATTTAGGTTTTCTTTTCATCTTTGATATTTTTGAACTGCCTTATTATGTTCTTTAAGTGTAGCTGAAAATTTATGCTTTCTGTTACCTTTAGCTACAAAATATAGAGCATTTGTTTTGGCTGGATTTAAGGCAGCTTTTATTGAGTTAAAGCTTGGGAGGGATATTGGAGACGGGGGAATTCCTTTTCTTGTATATGTATTAAATATAGTGTCTTTTTTTAAATCTTTTCTTCTTATATTCCCATCAAATTTTTTACGTATACCGTAAATTACTGTTGGATCACTTTGAAGAGGCATACCAATATTCAGACGATTAACAAAAACCCCAGCAATAACAAATGCTTCTTCAAGGACCCCCACTTCTTTCTCAATTATTGATGCCACAATTAAAGCTTCATACATATTCTTGTAGGGTAATTCAACTGCTCGTTCTTGCCATGCGCTATGGAGCTTTCTTTTTAAAATATTATTAGCATTTTGAAGTATTTCAACGTCTGTTGTATTTTTATAAAAATAATAACTATCTGGGAAAAATAAACCCTCTATAAATTTTTTATCTGAAGAAATTACTTTCAAGATATCCTTCTCATCGTAAGATTTAAGAGTTTGTTTAATATTTTTATTTGCTATTATTTTTACCACCATTTCATCAAAGGTTAATCCCTCAGCAATTGAAATTGAGTATAAAGTCTCTTTTCCATTAGCAAGCATTTCAAGAAGGTCAAGTGCTGTAGCACCGGATTCTAATTTGTAATGACCTTTTTTTAAACTTTCACTTTTTGAAAAAATAAATGTAAGTAATTTAAATCTAAATGACTCCCTAAGAACCTTAACCTCTACTAACTGTTTAGTGATTTGCGTTAAATTACTTCCATTAGCAACCTCAAAGCTTGCATTTTCTTCTGTAATATTTAAAGGTAAAAATAAGTAACTTATCAGCCAGAACAAAATAAAAAAGATAATGATTAAAATTTTTCTTTTTTTAATAAATTCTATTTTTTTTAAAGACAATATATTCATGTATTCTTTGGCTTGATAATCAAATCTCTAATTAATGATGCAAATAATCCTTCTTTCCATTCTTGCTTCTCTATCTGTTTTACGAACAATGAACCAAAAACTGAATTTGTAATTATAACTTCATCTGCTTTCTTCAATTTTTTCACGCTGATGTCTGCATGTTTAAAAATAAACCCAAGTGAATCGCAATTTTTAATAATGATCTCCTTACAAACACCAGATACTCCTCCAATATTTTGTTTCGGACTGATAATGACCTTTCCATATCTGGCAAAAATATTACTACTTACGCACTCATTAATATAATTATTTTTATCAAGCATTAAACCGTCGAACACCGAGCTACCTAATTCAGATTTCGCTAAGACATTATCTAACCTATTTAGATGTTTAATCCCATTATATTGATTCAAATCTGATACTTTCGTCTTGCATATCATTAACTTTACACCGTCTGAATATAACTCTTTCTTTATTTTTGTATACCTAATTTTTAATAATATACGTGTACTTTTAATACTTTTATTGAATTGGTAGCCTTGATTTGATACTCCACGAGTAATTATTATTTTACCAATTTGAGTGTTTTTTGTTGTGAATAATTTCTTAATATCAAGAAGAATATCTTTTTTTAGCGGGATTTTAATTTTAAGCTTGGCCGCATCAAATTTTAATTTTTTATAATGCATATTCCAATTTACTGGTTGACCATTATGGACTAGGAAGGTCCTAAAAACACCATCACCATATGCTAACCCCCTGTCGAATGGGTTAATATTTTTTGAAAAATTACCATCTATTAAAAAATTTTTTTTCAATTTAGCTGAATTTTTAGAATTTCTTAAAGATTAGGCTACCGTTTGTTCCACCAAAACCAAAATTATTTTTTAATGCTGCTTTTATATTTCTTTCTTTTGCTTCATTTGCGGCAAAATCTAGGTCGCATGCAGCATCTTGATTAAAGATATTCATTGTTGGTGGCGAAACTTGATGATGAATGGCTAAAGCTGTAAATACAGACTCTATTCCTCCAGCACCACCTAATAAATGTCCCGTCATAGATTTTGTTGAATTAACTACTAAATCATATGCGTGTTTACCAAATGTTTCCTTGATGGCATTAGCCTCATTTAAATCGCCTAACGGCGTAGATGTCCCATGAGCATTTATATATCCAACCTCATCTAAATTAATGCCTGCATTGTTAATAGCATTAATCATTGATCTTTTAGGTCCATCTATGCTTGGGGCAGTAATATGATATGCATCAGCACTCATCCCAAAGCCGCTTAACTCACAATAAATTTTTGCACCCCTTTTTTTTGCATGTTCGTACTCCTCAAGTACCATAACCCCGGCACCTTCACCAATAACAAAACCATCTCTATCTTTATCCCAAGGTCGTGACGCAGTTTTTGGGTCATCGTTACGTTGAGTAAGTGCCTTAGCTGCAGAAAACCCAGCTACAGTTAGCTCTGTGATTGCTGCTTCAGAGCCACCAGCTATCATAACGTCAGCATCCCCATACTCGATCATTCGTCCTGCGTCGCCAATTGAATGAGTACCGGTAGTACAAGCAGTTACAATTGAAATATTAGGTCCTTTTAGACCAAACATAATAGATAAATTACCCGATATCATATTTATAATTGTACCGGGCACAAAAAAAGGAGAAACCTTTCTTGGGCCACCTTGATCAAAATTGTCACTAGTTACCTCAATGGAGTTTATACCTCCTATTCCAGAGCCAATAGATACACCAATTCTTTCCGAATTTTCTTCAGTCACTTCAAGACCAGAATCTTTAAATGCTTCAATACCTGCAACTAAACCAAATTGCATGAAGGTGTCCATTCTTCTAGAATCTTTTGGATTTAAATATAGATCAGGATCGAAATTTTTAACCTCACCTGCAACTTGAGATTTAAAACCTTTAGTGTCAAACTTTGTAATATTAGAAATACCAGAAACACCATTAAGGATATTCTTCCATGAGCTTTCAACACCAATACCAACTGGCGTTATCAAGCCAAGTCCTGTAACTACAATCCTTCTTTTAGTCATGGCTATCCCCAATCGAATTATAATTAGGACAATTGGTTATTTAAGGTTTTTGTTTATGTAATCGATTGCTTGCTGAACTGTTGTAATTTTCTCTGCTTCATCATCAGGAATTTCAGTATCAAATTCTTCCTCTAAAGCCATCACAAGCTCAACTGTATCGAGTGAGTCTGCACCAAGGTCATCGATAAATGATGATTCATTTTTTATTTTATCATCATCAGTGCCTAGTTGTTCTGAAACAATTTTTCTAACTCTTTGCTCGATATCTGACATGTAGTAAACCCCTTTTTTTAAAAACAAATAAAATGCTGACGCTATTTTATCAAATGAATGGTTAATTTATATAACTATTTTGTAAAAATTAAGAAAAAATTTATAAATATTTGATTTATAACGATATTATTAATTAAATCATTAACATTCCACCATTTATATGGAGTGTTTCACCGGTTATATAGCCAGCATGATCCGATGCTAAAAAAGTCACGGCATGAGCAACATCCTTTGTACTTCCAAGCCTCCCAAGAGGAATCTTACTTAATAGCTGATCTTTATAGGTATCAGGAAGAGATTTTGTCATGTCTGTATCTATAAATCCTGGTGCTACACAATTAACTGTGATGCCCCGACTCCCTACTTCTTGAGCAAGAGATTTTGTAAATCCAGCCATGCCCGCCTTTGAAGCTGTATAATTTGTTTGGCCTGCATTACCTGTATGGCCAACCACAGAGGATATGTTGATGATGCGCCCGTATCTATTTTTCATCATCTTTCTAATTACAGATTGGCTTAATTTGAAAACAGATTTCAAATTTGTATTAATAACATCATCCCAATCCTCCTCTTTCATTTTCATCAAGAGCGTGTCTTTGGTGACCCCTGCATTATTTACCAGAATGTTAATACTTCCATAACTTTCTTCAATATTTTGTATTAAAAATTCAATCGATTTGTTGTCGTTAACATTTAAAACTAATCCAATTCCTTTTTGTTTGTTAGTTTTAAAGTTTTCCTCTATAGATTTAGCTCCTCCATCTGAAGTAGCCGTTCCAATAACAAACATACCATTTTTAGACAACTCTAATGCAATTTCAGCCCCAATACCCCTGCTAGCGCCTGTGACAAGTGCAATTTTTTGCTCGTTCATTAGTTACCCCTTCAATTGTAATAATATTTCAGTTATGGCCTCTTCATTTGTAACTGAAATATGAGAAGCTTCTTTATTAATTCTTTTATTTAAACCAGTTAACACCTTACCGGGACCTGCTTCAATGAATAAACCAACCCCCTTTGAGGAAATAAAATCAATAGTTTTTGTCCATCTAACAGGATTAAATAGTTGAGACACAAGAGCTAATTTAATTTTATCAATATTATTATAGTGGATTGCTTCAAAGTTTTGAATGATAGGAAATTCTGGGCTATTAAAACTAATTCCCTTTAAATAATCATTGAACAAAATTGATGCTGGCTCCATTAACTTACAATGAGAAGGAACACTAACAGGAAGTAAAATAGCTCTTTTAGCACCTTCATCTTTAAAACTCTGTAATGACTTCTCTAGAATGACTTTTGATCCAGCAATAACAACCTGGCCTGGAGAATTAAAATTAACAGCTTCTAATATACCATTTTCTTTTTTACGACTACATATATCTAATACCTTTTCATCATCTAAGCCAATAATTGCAGCCATTGCGCCTTCGTCTTTGGGCACTGCATTTTGCATCAATTCCGCTCTTTTTGTAACAATATTTAAAGCATTTTCAAAAGATAATGATTTAGCAGCAACTAGTGCTGTGAACTCACCTAAACTATGTCCTGCAAGAAAGCTAGGCGAATCCAAATTATTTTCTTGAAGATATCTCCAGGTTGCTACACCTGCAGTAAGCATTAAGGGTTGGGTATTTATTGTTTGATTAATTATTTTATTTTCGGTCGTAACCATACTCCAAAAATTTTTTCCAAGAATGTCCGAAGCCTCGATAAATGTTTTTTTAATAATTGGAGCATGAGCAATATTATCCATCATTCCGATTGACTGAGAACCTTGACCAGGGAATGTAACGGTATATTTAATCATTTAGAATCTTATTAATGCCGAGCCCCATGTAAAACCACCACCAAAAGCCTCCATTAAGAGAAGATGCCCGGGCTTTATCTTATTATTTTTTATTCCATCATCCAGCGCAAGTGGAATTGATGCTGCAGAAGTATTCCCATGTCGGTCAATTGTTACAATTACTTTATCCATACTCATTTCTAACTTTCTAGCAGTAGCTTCAAGAATTCTTATGTTCGCTTGGTGAGGAACAAGCCAGTCAATATCTTTTTTTTCTAGCTGGTTTGCTAGTAGTGTTTCATCTACAATTTTATCCAGTGTATTAACTGCAATTTTAAAAACTTGGCTTCCTTGCATCTCAATTGTCTGTTGAATTTTATTATCAATATTCTTTTTTGGAACATGAAGGAGTTCTTCATACTGACCATCAGCATGAAGATGTGTAGATAAGATACCTTTTTCATTTGATGATGAGACAATAACAGCGCCTCCCCCGTCGCCCCACAAGATCGCATTACTTCTGTCTGAATAGTCTGTAATTTTTGACATAGAATCAGCACCAATAACCAACACATTATTAGCTGAATTTGTTTTAATAAAATTATCAGCAATTGCTAGAGCGTATATAAAGCCACTGCATACTGCTTGCACATCAAAAGCTGGGCAATTTTTAATTCCTAATTTTGTTTGAACGATACATGCTGTACTTGGGAAAATTTTATCAGGGGTTGTTGTAGCAACAATTATAAGATCGATACTGCTTACTTCCATCCCAGAATTTTCAATTGCATTCTTCGCTGCTTCATAGGCCAAGTCGCTAGTTAACTCATTTTGACCTACAATATGTCTTTCTTTAATACCAGTCCTTGAAGTTATCCATGCATCAGTTGTATCTAAACTTTTTTCAAGGTCATTATTTGTTAAAACTTTTTTTGGAAGGTAGCTACCAACACCTGTTATTTTGGAAAATGTCATATTGTTTTAAATTGGTTTATTGGGTCTCAATTTTAATTTGTTTTTTTATTTTCTCAAGAACTCTATTTTCAGATTCTTCTATAGCTGTAATAATTGCAGTCTTGAACGCTAAAATATCAGCACCGCCGTGACTTTTAATTACAATACCATTAAGACCTAAAAAAGAAGCCCCATTATACCTTCTAGGATCAAGTCTTTTTTTAAAAGCTCTTAAGAGTGGCATTGAAATTAAAGCCACTATTTTTGTAAGCCAATTTTTTTTATATTCAGCAGTTAAAAATTTGCCAAACATTTTAATTGCTCCCTCAGTAGTTTTTAATGCCACATTCCCAACAAAACCATCACACACAACGACATCAGTGGTTCCTTTGAAGATGTCATCACCCTCTATATTGCCGTAAAAATTTAAATGACTCTCTTTAATTAATATAGAGGCTTTTTTTACAACTTCATTACCTTTGATATCCTCTGACCCAATATTTAAAAGGCCAACTGATGGATTTTTCTTTTTAGTTAATGCACTTGTGAGCATGGCACCCATTAAAGCAAATTGCAGGAGTTGTTCCGGGGTACTATCAGTATTAGCTCCTAAATCCAACATGCAAGTAGATCCATTTTCGTTAGGAAGATTCGAAGCAATGGCTGGCCTATCGATACCAGGTAACATTTTTAAAACAAACCGAGATGTTGCCATTAAAGCACCGGTATTGCCTGCACTTACACAAGCAGATGCTTTTTTTATTTTAAGTAAGTTAATTGCTAACCTCATAGAGGAATTTTTTTTATTCTTCAAGGCGGATTGTGGTGATTCATCCATCTCGACAGACTGAGTTGCATTAAGGATTTCAATTCGGGGGTGATTGATTGACTTATGTTTTGCAAGCATTTTTTTTATATCAATTTCTTTGCCTACAAGAATCACTTTGATATTTGAGAACTGCTTGAGAATTTGTATCGATGCAGGGACGGTAACCTTAATTCCATGGTCCCCGCCCATTACATCAATAGCTATTGAATGTTGCATAATTTTAATAAGCTATAGTTGGTTTATTCACCTTTGGTAGCTATAACCTTTTTACCTTTATAAAATCCAGAAGCACTAACATGATGGCGTAAATGAGTTTCGCCAGTTGTTTGCTCTATCGCCAGAGCAGGTGCCGACAAGCTATCATGTGACCGGCGCATACGTACTTTTGAAGGTGATTTTTTACTTTTCTGAACAGCCATAACAACTCCTATATATAATAATGAACTTTAAAATTCTAACTACTTGGAAGTTAAGAACTTTTGCTCAAATTTAAAGCGAGATTTTAGCATATAATCATTAATTATTTAAATAATTCAAGATAATTACTATTTGATATTGTAAGAATTGCAATAACTCACATGTTATAATATAAAAAATAAATTTAAACAAAAACTCAGTAAGAACCTGTAATAAAATTCAAGGAATTCTATTTTTGATTGAAAAAATTTTAATAGCCAATCGTGGTGAAATTGCAGTCCGCATAATACGAGCCTGTAAGGAAATGGGTATAACAAGTGTAGCCATTTTCTCGGAAGCAGATAGGCACTCACTTCATGTTAAAAAAGCAGATGAATCTTACTTCATCGGTTCCGATCCATTATCTGGATATTTGAGCCCCTATAGAATTGTTAATCTTGCGGTTACTGCAAGATGTGATGCTATCCATCCTGGATATGGATTTCTATCTGAGAACCCAGAATTAGCAGAAGTTTGTGAGCGAAGAAATATTAAATTTATTGGCCCAGATTCTACGTTAATAAAGCGTATGGGGGATAAAATTCAAGCTAGGGAGGCTATGATTAATGCTGGAATACCAGTTATTCCTGGCAGTGAGGGTAATGTAACCAGCCTGGATGAAGCCATTATTCTTGCGAACGATATTGGATACCCAATTATGCTTAAAGCAACAAACGGCGGCGGCGGAAGGGGAATTAGGAGGTGTGATGATGACAATGAATTAAATTCTAATTATGACCGAGTTATATCAGAAGCAACTAAAGCTTTTGGGAAGCCAGAAGTATTTATGGAGAAGTGTGTTGTAACCCCAAAACATATCGAAGTCCAAATATTGTCTGATAGTCATGGAAATGCCATACACCTCTATGAAAGAGATTGTTCTATTCAAAGACGAAATCAAAAACTTATTGAAATCGCACCTTCGCCTCAATTAAGTGAAGATCAAAGAAATTACATTGGTGATTTAGCAGTTAAAGCAGCAAAAGCTGTTGGTTATGAGAATGCAGGTACTGTAGAATTTTTACTTGGCACCGATAACAATTTTTATTTTATGGAGATGAATACCAGACTTCAAGTTGAGCATACTATTTCAGAAGCTATTACAGGTGTTGATATAGTTCAAGAACAGATAAAAATAGCGAGTGGTGAAAAATTAAGATACAAACAAGAAGAAGTTTCATACAGGGGCTTTGCCATTGAGTTTAGAATTAATGCCGAAGATCCAAAGCAAGACTTTTTACCATCCTTTGGTAAAATAACAAGATATTATGCCGCTGGGGGGCCAGGAGTTCGAACAGATGCATCAATTTATACAGGTTACGTTATACCGCCCTATTATGACTCAATGTGTGCAAAACTAACAATATGGGCAATGACATGGTCGGATTCAATTCATAGAGGGAGAAGAGCCTTAGGTGATATAGGTGTATTTGGAATTAAAACAACCATACCTTATTATCTTGAGATATTAAAAAATGAAAATTTTATTGGCGCTGAATTCAATACTAGTTTTGTAGATATGCATCCAGAGTTGACTGATTACGAAGATGAACTGCCGCCAGAAGTTATTGCGGCAGCGATAGGCGCTGCAATTGCTGCACATGAGGGGATATAAAATATATGAAGAAAATTAATATAACAGAACTAGTTTTACGAGATGGGCATCAATGCCATATAGCAACCAGACTTAGAACTGAAGACATGCTGCCAGTATGTCCAATGCTTGATAAATTAAATTTTTGGTCTATTGAAGCTTGGGGCGGAGCAACCTTTGACGCATGTGTTCGCTACCTTAAAGAAGACCCGTGGGAGCGACTAATTAAGCTTAGAAAAGCACTCCCAAATAGTAGAATTCAAATGTTATTAAGAGGTCAAAATCTGTTGGGTTACAGGCATTATTCTGATGATGTTGTAGATATGTTTGTAAAAAAATCCGCCGATAATGGTGTAGATGTTTTTAGAGTATTCGATGCGCTCAATGACGTTAGGAATATTGAGGTTTCAATAAAAGCAGTAAAAAAATATAAAAAACATGCCGAAGGAACTATTAGCTACACAACCTCCCCTGTTCATAATATTGAATACTTTGTGGCACTAGCTAAAAAAATAGAAGAACTTGGTTGTGACTCACTTGCAATTAAAGACATGGCAGGTCTGTTGACTCCTAATGTTACAAAAGAACTGGTTGAATCGCTAGTGAAAAATACAAACCTACCGATACACATGCATTGTCATGCTACCTCGGGACTTGCTTCACTAAATCTTGTATCCGCAGTAGAAGCGGGAGCAACAATAATTGATACATGTAATTCAAGTTACTCAGAAGGTGCTAGCCACCCAACGACAGAATCAATGATTGTTGCGCTTGAAGATATGGGCTATCAAACTGATATAGATTTATCGAAGATGGATGAAATAACGGATTACTTGAAGGAAAATAGGAAAAAATATTGGCAGTTTGAATCTAAATTTACTGGCTTAGATCCGAAAGTGTTAATCAATCAAGTTCCTGGGGGGATGATTTCAAACTTATCTAATCAGTTAAAAGACCAAGGCGCATTGGACAAAATGGCTGAAGTTTTAAAAGAAATTCCTGAGGTAAGAAAAGATTTAGGTTATCCACCATTGGTGACTCCAACCTCTCAAATTGTAGGGACCCAAGCAGCCCTCAATGTTATTACTGGAGAGAGGTATAAAACGATCACTACCGAAGTTAGGAATTATTTTCTAGGCCAATATGGTAAAGCTCCAGGAAAATTGAATATTGATATAAAGAAAAAAGCTATTGGAGACCAAAAAGAAATCACATCAAGACCTGCAGATAAGTTAAAACCAGAAGTAGCAAACCTCAAAGCTAAATCAGAATCTTTCGCTAAAACTGATGAAGATATTCTGACTTACGCAATGTTTCCGGATGTTGGTACAACTTTTCTACAAGAAAGAAATGCTGGTGCACTAGAGCCAGAAGTCCTCCTAAATGAAGATGATGAAAAACAGAAAGGAGATCATTACGCACCTACCGAATTTAATATTACGTTGCATGGAGAGACTTACCATATCAATTTAACCGGATCAGGTGATCCTAGCGAAACAGAAAGGCCTTTTTATGTATCAGTTGATGGAATTTCTGAAGAAGTTTTAGTTGAGACATTAGATGAAATTTTAGTAAGTAAGCCAACAAAATCTTCGAGCAGCTCAGAAAGTAAAAAAATAGCTAGGACAGATGGTTCGAGGTCAAAACCAACCCATGATGGCTGTGTTGTTACAGCAATGCCAGGAAAAATTGTTGATATCAAAACCAGTGTTGGTGATAAAGTTAAAGCGGGTGATAGCATAATTGTTATTGAGGCAATGAAAATGGAAAACGAAATTCAAGCAGCCATATCTGGAACAGTAATTGCAATTAATATAAGTAAAGGTGATGAAGTTTCACCAAATGAAACCTTGCTAGAAATTCAGACTTAAGTACTTTTAAAATGACACAAATTATTCTTGCATCATCATCGATTTATAGAAAATTATTGCTTGAAAGGTTAATGATAAATTTTAAAATCGTGAATCCAGAAATGGATGAAGTTGCAATAGAAAAAGAGATAGCATACGATACAGCAGATCGACTTGCAGAAGAAAAGGCTAGAAAAGTTTCAAATGAATTTCAAGAAGCAATCGTGATTGGTTGTGATCAAACAGCTGAATATAACAATATTCAAATTCAAAAGCCTCTAAATTATAAATCGGCTATATCCCAACTAACAGAATTAAGCGGGCAAAGAGTGAATTTCCATAGCGCTATTTGTTTATATCAAAAAAAGACAGGTATTATGGGGAAAAAAGTTGTTAGTTTTGATGTTAAGTACAAAAAAATAACACTCTCTCAAATTGAGAATTACCTTGAAAAAGAAAAGCCCTTCGACTGTGTAGGAAGTGTTAAGTCTGAAGGATTAGGGATAACTATTTTGGAAGAAATCAATAGTAGTGATCCTACAGCGGTGATTGGGTTACCATTAATCACACTAGTAAATATGCTTAGCAAAGCTGGAATAAACATTACATAATGCAAAAAATAGAAAAGGTAGGGGTACTTTATATAATACCTTCTTCAATTGAACAAAATGAAAATATTAACTTCTTAATAGATGAGCAAAAAAAATTGCTTCATAATTTAAAGCATTTTATCGTTGAAAATGAAAAAATAGCTAGAAAGACTATTAAAGAATTAAAGTTAAATAGCAAATTACAATCAATAGAAATTTATAAACAAACCAACAGGCCTACTAATAGAGACATAAAAGAATACTTTAAACCCATCCTAGAGGGAAATGATGTTGGGTTACTTTCTGATTCTGGTAGTCCGTGTATAGCAGATCCTGGAAGTAAAATTGTTGAGTATGCTCATTTAAATAATATAAAAATTATCCCTTTAGTGGGTCCATCATCTATTATCCTAAGCCTAATGTCATCAGGTTTTAATGGGCAAAAATTTAAATTTCATGGATATATACCAATCGAAAAAATTGATAAAGAACGCCATATTAAAAAAATGATGTTATCAGTAAAAGAGGAAAGAGAAACACAGATTTTCATTGAGACGCCATATAGAAATGAAAAGCTACTAAAAGATCTACTAGCAATACTTGATAATAAGATTAGGCTTTGCCTTGCAATAAACTTAACTAGTAGTAAAGAAAAAATAATTTCAGATACAGTAGAGAATTGGAAATTAAGGAAAAAAGTTGATATTGATAAACAGTTATGTATTTTTCTTATTAATTAACTTTTGTACTGGCTTAAAAGTTCGCCTATAAATTTCATTGACACCATATTGATTAAGCAAAGCTAAATGTTCTTTTGTGGGATAACCTTTGTGTTTTTTTAAATTATATTGAGGATATTTCTCATCAAGTTTTTTCATGTATTTATCGCGCTCAACTTTAGCAACAATCGATGCAGCTGAAATAGCTGAAATCAATGAGTCCCCTTTTATGACTGCCTGCATTGGCTTTTTGATATTAGGGCAGTATATTCCATCAATATAAATAAAATTAGTTCTTTTTTTAAGCAGACTGAATGCTCTTTCCATCGCTAATAAAGATGCTTGTAAGATATTAAGATTATCAATTTCCTCAACGGAAGCTGTTGCAAATGAGTACTCAATGGCTTTATCTTTTATTTCTTTATATAAAAGATTTCTATTATTTTCAGATAGTTTTTTTGAGTCTTTTAGGCCATTAAAAACTATTGCGCTATCTAAAATAACTGCAGAGGCAAACACAGGTCCACAAAGAGGTCCCCTACCAGCTTCATCTATTCCACAAATAAGTGTCATTTTAAATATCTAATTATTTTCTTATAAATAATCTCTGAACTATTTTTTTTTAATTTTATATGAAGCACTCTAAATATTGATTTTAGTTCATTTTGTAGCTTTTTATCAGCAAGAATACTAATAGCTTTCTTTGAGATATTCTCAGGACTTGCTTTTTTTTGCAGAAATTCAGGAACTACAAATTTTTTCAATAAAATATTTGGTAGTCCTATATAGGGTATTAACAACATATTTTTAAAAATTAGCCAAGATAATGTAGATGTTTTATAAACAATAATCATAGGCTTCTTAAATAGTGCTGCCTCAAGTGTAGCTGTACCTGATACTGCAATAATTAAATTTGAAGAACAAATTACATCATGTGAATGGCCATAAATCAGCCTAATATTATCAATCTTATTGCTATAGGAATTAAGGCATTGAACAGCATAAATATGATTATCTTTTGAGTTTAAAGGGATAATAAAATCTGGAGCTTTTAGTTTTAAGCTCATAAACTTTATATTAATTAAAATTGCTGTGTTAATCATTAAATCAAGATGATATCTGATCTCACTTGATCTACTGCCTGGTAAAAAAGCAATTATTTTTTTATGTGCATCGAGGTTTAATAAATTCCTTCCCATTTTCATACTTGGATTAAGAGGTATTTTGTTTGCTAATGGATGGCCTACAAAAGTAACTGGGACTTTTGCATTTCTAAATATTTTTGGTTCATGTGGAAAAACTGAAAATAAATGGTCAATATTATCCTTAATAGCATCTAACCTCCCCTTTCTCCATGCCCAAACTGATGGAGCTACATAATGAAAAGTGGGGATGTGATTTAATTTTAATTCTTTTTCTATTAAAAAATTGAAATCTGGAGCGTCGATACCAATAAATATATCTGGTTTTTGATGTAGAAAATATTTGATAATATTATTCCTCAAGGACAACAACCTAAATATTTTTTTTAATGCATCAATGTACCCATGAACGCTTAACTCACTATAATCAAAATATGAATTTAAGCCATTTTTTTTCATTATTGGTCCGCCAACACCGATAAATTCTAGATTTTTAATCCTAGAGTTAAGATACTTCATTAACTGGCCTCCTATTAAATCGCCTGAAACTTCACCAGCTAAAATTGCAATCTTTGGCATTTACCTTATAAGCCCTCTATTTGATTTGTTTATAAAGTCAATGTAAAGGCCTATCCAATTAGACCCTTGCTTATCACTTTCTTTAGCAAGAGATATTAGCAATCCTTTGGCTATATCTAACGTATTACCTTCTCTATATATTATTTTGTAAGCTTTTTTAATATTTGATATCGTTTCGATAGTAAAGTCCCTTCTTTTCAACCCCTCACTGTTTATACCATTTGGTTTTGCATTATAACCAGCAGCTATTATGTATGGCGGAACATCCTTGAATATAACAGTACCAACGGCAGTCATGATATGTGCTCCAAGCTTACAGAATTGGTGAACAAGCGTGAATCCACCAAGAATTGCAAAATCATCAATCTCTACGTGCCCTGCAAGTGATGTGTTGTTAGCTAGAACAATATCATTACCTAATTTACAATCATGAGCAATATGAACATAAGCCATTAACCAATTATTATTGCCAATCTGAGTTTCGCCACCGCCACCAATAGTGCCTATGTTAAAAGTACAGAACTCACGGATAGTATTCCCATCACCAATCTTTAAAAAAGTTTTTTCATTATTATATTTTTTATCCTGTGGAACTTCACCTAAAGAGCAGTAGTGATAAATTTTGTTATTTTTACCAATAATAGTATTTCCAGTTATGGTGACAAAATTACCAATTTCAGAATCTTTATCAATTTCTACACCCATTCCAATTACAGAGTGCGCCCCTACTTTGACGCTTGGATGTAATTTTGAATCGGGATGGATTAAAGCTGTTGGATGAATTTGTTGTTCGAATTCCATAAAGGTTACTTAGCTATTTCTTTTAAAATACACATCATATTGGCTTCTGCAACAATTTCACCATCAACAGTTGCCGTTCCAGAATACTTCCATATTCCTTTAAGAATCCTGTCGATTTTTACGTGTAATATTATTTGATCACCTGGATTTACAGGCTTCTTAAATCGAGCATTATCTATACCCGCAAAATAATAAACTGAATCTTCTGTTGGTTTTGTATCCATTGTTTTGAAGGATAGTAATGCGGCTGCTTGAGCAAGAGCTTCTACAATAAGCACCCCTGGCATAACAGGATGGTATGGGAAATGCCCAGGAAAATAGGGCTCGTTAATAGTTACATTTTTTATAGCAGTTATTTCTTTCCCAAGCTCCATTGAGGTAACTTTGTCTACAAGAACAAATGGATACCTATGAGGCAAATGGTCTAAAATTTCATGGATGTCCATCGATAATTTATTATCTGCCATTTTATTTTCCCTTTTCTTTTAATTTTGTTGCCATCTTAAGCCATTTCTTATGCTCCATAAAAGGCATAATAGCAGTATATTTATTATTCGATTGTTTTAAAGACTTTGTGATCATTGTTCCTGGTGAAATTGTTATACTGTCACTAATTTCTAAGTGGCCTAGAATCATCGCTGCACCCCCAATCTTACAGTTTTTACCAATTATAGTACTACCTGCAACACCTACACACCCAGCTATTATTGTATTTTCGTCAATATAGCAATTGTGACCCACTTGAACTTGGTTATCAATTTTAACTCCTGATTTAATAATTGTATTGTCTATAGCACCTCTATCTATAGTTGTATTTGATCCTATATCAACATTATCATGAATAACTACGGAGCCTATTTGGGGAATTTTATTCCATTCACCATTAGTATCTTGAGCGTAACCAAACCCATCAGTTCCAATAGAGGCTCCTGCAAATATTTCACAATTTTTACCGATTAATACATCATCTCCAATTGTTACGTTAGGGTGTAATTTTGAACCTTCTCCAATTGTTACGTTGTTTCCAATAGAAACATTTGACTGGACAAAAACTCGATGACTAATTATTGAATTATTACCAATTGAATTAAATGGTCCAATATAGCAATCTGGGGAGATTTTGGTGTCTGTACCTACTTTTGCAGTAGGGTCTATAAAAGATTTAAATATTTTTTTTTGAAGAAAAAAATCTGCGACCTTGGAGAATGCCAAATAAGGATCGTCAACGACTATCCAATCCCCAATTCTTAATTCACGATCCTCGTGTTTTAAAATAACTACTTTTGCTTTAGTTTTTCTTAGGTCATCAATTAGCTTTCGATCAGTAAAAAAAGTAATTGATGAATCGTTTGAAGACTTAAGTGATGAAAAATTATCAATTACAACATTGTTGTTTGAGCATTTTCCATCAATAATAAGTGACAATTTTTCAGATGTAATGTCCTCCACTGTCTAAAGCCTATATAGTCAATTGATTATTTAATTTTACCTAAAGCCTTGATAACAATAGAAGTTATGTCAACTTTTTTTCCTGCATAAGCAACACCTTGATAAAGCACTAGATCGTACCCTTGATCTTTTGCAACTTTTTCAACGGCAATATTAACTTGGGCCTGTACTTTTGCAATTTCTTCTCTCCTGCGTATATCTATATCTTCCCTTACTTCTCTTTCAGTTCTTTGCGCATCAATCTTTAATGATTGTATTTCTTTCTGCTTCTTTGCTCTTTCACCTTCTGACATAGTCATACTATTTTTTCTAAAAGCACTTTCTTTGTCTTTTATTGATTTAACCACTTTCTTCAATCTCGCAGTTCTTTTAGTAAATTCTTTTTCTAACTTCTTATTAGCCTCAACAGTCTGAGGTGCATTCTTTAAGATTTTCTGAACCTCAACGAAACCGATTTTAACCTCAGCATATGCAAAATTTATGTTGAATACTACTAATGTAATTAATACTAAATATTTTTTCATTTAAACCCCTCTTTTTATTATTTATTTAAAATGCACCACCCATACCAAATTGTAACGTACTTACCTCATCATTTGTACCTTCGTTTAAAGGTTTAGCGTATGAAATTGTTAATGGTCCAAATGGCGATAACCATAAAGCACCAACACCTGCCGAAAATCTCATCACATCACCATCAAAATCATTCTTAAAAACACCGCCACCCTCCAAGAAAGTGCTTAATCTAAAGCTTTTAACATTCTTTAACCCTGGAGGTGGGAAGAATAATTCAGCACTAGCAAACGCGGAATGCTTACCACCCGTTGTTTCATATTCCCCAGTTATGGAATTAAGTGACTTTTTACCAATAGAAGCCTGATCAAAACCTCTTACACTTTTTGGGCCACCCATATAAAAGTTTTTAAAGAATGGGTATTTTTTACTCCCATAACTATCTGCGAAGCCAGCTTGACCTCTTACCTTGAAAGTCAAATCATTGCTTAAAGGAAAGTACCTCTCTCCTGAAGCTACAAATTTATAGAATCTCATATCGAAAACTGGCATGGAAATCTCACCTGTTGCTTTCCAAGAATAACCGCTAGTAGGAAATTGTGCACTATTACGAGTATCTGTTTGAAAAACAGAGTCGATAGTTAATGAATCACTGTTACAACCACTAACTGATGAGCTGCCACTTATATTTTTACAGTAATCTAAATATTCGTCACTTGCGTTAACTCCCAATTCAATATCAGTTACATCTAAGGTCGCATGAACCCCAATAGCATCGTATTCTGATAAAGGAAGGCCAAAGCCAATATTAGCACCGTAAGAATATGTATTATATGTAGCAGTTGCTAAATCATTGGTATTAACATCTTTTCTGTAGGCCCCTAAACTCCTAGATACCCCATCATCAGTAAAATAAGGATCTGTATAGTTTAAAGCATATGTTTTATTTACCTCACCTGTGCTGACTGAGGCACTCACCGTGTTCCCAGTTCCCATGAAGTTAGATTGACTTACAGTAAAAGTACCCACAAGGCCTTCTCCAGAACTTACGCCAGCTCCCAACATTAACTTCCCTGTATTTCTTTCCTTTAAAAAAATATTAAGATCGATTTGATCAGTTACACCAGGAACATTGGCTGTTTTAATATCGATAGCATCAAAATACTGTGTGTTTGAAAGGCGCGCTTGCGAACGATCAACTCTTTCCTTTGAATACCATGAAGACTCAAATTGTCTTAACTCTCTTCTAATAACTTTATCTTTTGTTTTTTCATTTCCAAAAAAATTAATTCTTCGAACATAAATTTTCTTACCAGGATCAATAAAGTAATTAAAGCTTACAGTCCTCTCCTCTTTATTAACATCTGGTATTGCGTTTGCATTTGAAAAAGCATAGCCGTACTCGCCTAATATTTGATTTAGTCTTGCAGTGGTTCCGGTTACCTCAGCCCTATTAAAAACTTGACCTTTAAATGTTGTAATTTGCGCCTGCAAAACAAGTTCAGGGATATTTTCAAATTTTCCTGATAGCTCACTTCCACCTATGTAATATTTTTCACCTTCTGTTATCGATATATCAATAAATACAGACTTCTTGCTTTCAGAAATTCTAATTATGGAAGAATTGATCTTAAAATCAAGATATCCTCTATTCATATAAAAGCTTCTTAACTTTTCTAAATCTCCAGTAAGAACGTTCTTTGAGTACCTGTCATCTTTATGCCACCAAGATAAAAGATTAGTCACTTTAAGGTTGAATGGGTCTAGTAAATCATCTTTTTTGTAAAGCCTATTTCCAACAATATTGATTTCCTTAATTCTTGAAACACTCCCCTCTTCAACATATATATTTACTTGAGTTCTATTTCTTTGCAAAGGGATAGCCTCAGCTTTAACTGATGCAGTATATTTTCCAAGGGACAAATATTGATTTGCTATTTCTTGCTCTACTCTCTTTAAATCAGTTTTATCAAAAACAAGGCCAGCTGCAACATTCATCTGACTTAAACCAATTTTTAATTTGTCATCTTGAAATGCATTAACACCATAAAAGTTTAACTCTGAAATAACTGATTTTTCATTGACAATAATAATAATTTTAGTGCCTTCGAGCTCGAGCGAAATATCTTTAAATTGACCCGTTTTGTATAAAAATTTAATTGTAGAGCTTACATCGACATCCTCTACTGGGTCATTAACTTCAAAAGGTAAGTTACTAAAAACCAGTCCCGGCTCAACCCTCTGAAGGCCTTCAATTTTGATATCACTAATTAAGGCATTTTCTGCTGAATATGCAGAAAAACTTGATATCATTAATAATAGTATGATTAAAATTTTTTTCATCGATAAAGTAAGAAATTAAAAACGTCATTATATACTGCTAATGTGAATACAAGAAATAATAAAATCACTCCAAGTCTTTGAGAAATAATCATTTTTTTCTTACCCAGAGGCTTTCCCAAAATTCCTTCAATCGCATAAAAAAACAATTGGCCCCCATCTAAAGTTGGTATTGGTAATAAATTGAGAAATCCTACATTAATATTCAAAAATACTAAAAAACTAAAATAAGTAAAAATTCCCATTGTTAGTGTCTCTGAAGACACCTCAGCAATTGAGATTGGTCCTGAAAGCATTCTCCAGTCAATATTTCCCATAATTATATTTAAAAAAGATTTAGATACCATTTTAAGGCCACTAATAACATCATAAAAAGATTTAGATATTATATTTAAACCGCTGTTTTTAATAATATTAATATAATTATTTTTATTAATCAGGTTTGGTCTTATCTTCACACCAATTATAGCTTTATCTCTTAAACCCTCATTATTTAATCTTGGTATGATTGGGATTAATAATTGCTGGCTATTCCGAAGTACTTTAATAGTTACCTCCTCCCCTTTATTATTTTTAATTAGATTTAAAAAATCAGATGAACTATAAACAATGCTTTGATCAACACCAATGACTCGATCATTTTTTTGTATATTCGATATTTCAGCTGGTGACCCACTTACAACTTCACTTATAACTAGCGAATTGTTTCCTGCGGGAAAGAAATATAAGCCATTTAAGTTTGTTTGGTTTCGTTTGAGATCTAATCGCTGGTTTTTATTTATGGTTAATGAAAGCGTTATATCATTTCTAACAAGAACATATTCTAAATCTTTATTTGCAAACTCAACAAGAGCTTTCATATGTTCATTAACAGATTTGATTTTTTTATTATTAATCGACATAATAATGTCGTCAACTTTAAAACCAACATCTGCCGCAACACTTTGTGATTGGATAGCTGTTATTTTTGGGAGTACATTGTATTGCTCCCCTTGATTCAAAAATAATAATAAAAAGAAGGCGAATATAAAGTTGATCAAGGGGCCAGCTAAAACGATAAGTGATTTTCTAAGCAGAGAGATATTTTCAAATAAGTTAAGATTTTGTAATTTACTTTTTTGATGAAACATTACGAAACCACCAAGTGGGATCAACCTAATACTGAACTCAGTTAGCCCTACTTTTCTTTTGTACAAAACCTTGCCAAACCCGACAGCGAATTTTTCAACACCAACATTAAAAAACTTCGCCATGGCAAAATGGCCAAATTCATGGACGACGACGACAAGCGATATTGTAAATATAAAAGATAAAATATTATGCAAATTGCATTCCTTTTAATAAATTTTTAGCCTTAATTCTTGCCTGCTTATCAACCTCTAAGATATCTTCAATATTGTTAATATTGGAATTTTTTGCATTCGTTAGTCCTGATTCAATAAGTTCTGATATTTGTGTAAATTTTAACTGGCTTGCTAAAAAAGCCTCAACTGCAACTTCGTTTATGGCATTAATTTCAATCGGGTAACTCCCGCCCTGCTCCAAGCAAGAGTATGCCAACTTAAGACATTTGAATTTTTCTAGGTCTGGTACTTCGAATTGTAAATCTTCAGACAATGCCAGATCAATACCAAATACCCCAGATGTTATTCTTTCAGGATAACTTAATGCGTAGGATATGGGTACTTTCATATCTGGTATTCCAAGCTGTGTAAGGCTACTTCCATCAACAAACTCAACAAGCGAATGAATAATACTTTGAGGATGAATAAGAACTTCAATTTTCTTATAGTTTATTTTGAATAGAAAAGCAGCTTCAATCACTTCCAATCCCTTATTCATCATAGTTGCCGAATCGATAGTTACTTTCCTACCCATATCCCAATTAGGGTGATTCAAAGCATCAGCAATACTTACATCTTCTAAATTTTTTAAAAGTGTGCCTCTAAATGGGCCGCCAGATGCTGTTAAGATTAATTTATTAATTTCATCTGGATTTTTTTGGTCATGAATAACCTGAAATATTGCATTATGTTCACTATCTACCGGAATAATAATACCGTTATTTTTAGAGCAAACTTCAGACAGTAAGTTACCTGCCATAACCATCGACTCTTTGTTAGCTAAAAGAATTTTTTTTCCATTAGAAGCTGCTGCGAATGTTGATCTTAAACCTGCTGCACCAGTAATAGCAGCTAGGACTGTTGATACATCATCATGACTTGCAATGAACTCATAACCCATGGATCCAAAAAGTACTTCTATTTTTAAATTATTTTCTTTTAATAATGCTACCAATCTAAACTGAGATTGCTCATCCTTGGTAACAATATATAGTGGCAGAAATTCAATAGCTTGCTGAAGAAGTAGGTTTTCATTCTCATAACAAGACAAGGCAAAAATATTAAATTTATCAGGATGGAGTCTAATTACATCCAAGGCACTCCTCCCAATGCTTCCAGTCGATCCAAGAATTGAAATTATTTTCATTTATATATACCCAAAAGATCGTAACAAAACGAAAAGAATTGGAATTGTAGGGCAAAAGCTATCTAGCCTATCTAAAAGTCCTCCATGGCCAGGAATTAAATTACCACTATCTTTAACATTTGCCATTCTTTTCAAAAATGATTCGTAGATATCTCCATATAAACTCAGAGCAGTGATTAGAAAAGCAAGTAAGATACCATCAAATATATTTAAAAATCCAGATATATAAAGAAAAGATATAAAAATTAAATTAGATAAAAATCCTCCAAATAAACCCTCAACCGTTTTCCCCGGGCTAATTTTTTTTGCTATTTTGATCCTACCAAATCTTTTCCCGCAAAAATATGCACCAATATCAGCAAGCCAAATCATTAAAATAATTACTAGTAATATATTTTTATTTATAACAAAGATAGACATAACAGAAAGTAGCATTGGTGTAATTAAAAATAAGCCATAAAAAACTTTTACTATTGGATTAGAGGATAGTTTTTTATATAAAATATCTAAGGGTGCAATAAATAACCAAAACATAACGCTTAAAGTAGTTAAAAATGGAATTGATAGTGATAAAAAAACTGAAACAAATGGGTATAAAGTATTAGTAAAGTAAGAGTTCTTGGAGAGGTTAAAGAAGTTACCAAAATTAGATGTGAAGGTGGCTATGAAATATATAAACAATGGTGTTGATGCTAAAAATAAAAAAATCATTAAGCTTAAACCATGCAATTTTAATAGCTTGCTTAACTCATGCAACAAAAATCCACCTACAGCTAGAACTAAAAATTCAAAAAAAACATAGTCTAAGAAAAAGTAAGTGAGGCCAAACACGCCGAACATTATTATTGATGATTGTATTCTTTCTTTCAGCATTACTTGTTACCTTTAAGGTTACCAAATTTTCTTTCGGTATTTTGGAAAAAATATAGCGCATCTACAAAGTCTTTTTCAGAAAAATCCGGCCATAAAGTATTTGTAAAATATAGCTCAGAATAAGCAGCTTGCCATAAAAGAAAATTACTCAGCCTTCTTTGCCCGCCAGTCCTGATCAACAAATCAACATCTGGCATTTTTTTTGTATAAAGATTATTATTCAAATCTTTTTCTTTCATTGGGATTTTTGATGATTTTGAATTTTTAAAAAACTTATTTGCTGCCATCAATATCTCAGAACGAGCACCATAATTTAATGCAATATTCAAATTTAACCCTTTATTTTTAGAAGATTTATTTTCAAGGTGCTTAATCCTAGATTGAAGTTCTTTAGAAAAAATACTAGTATCGCCAAGAATTCGAACTCGTATATCATTTTTTATAAGCTTGGTGGTTTGGCTAGAAATTGAGTCTGAAAACAAAGCCATTAGCCCTTTTATTTCCTCATCTGGCCTATTCCAATTTTCTGTACTGAAGGCATATAAAGTAATAGTTGAGATGCTATGTCTAACTGATGCTTTAACCATTATCTGCAGCGCATCTAGACCCTTCTTATGCCCAGCCAACCTTGGTAGAAATCTTTTATTTGCCCAACGGCCATTACCATCCATAATCACGGCAACATGTTTAGGAGCCTTCAGTGGGTTTAGTGTTCTTTTTTTAAAAAAATATAACAGATGAAAGCCTCGAGTCTATATAACCAGCAAATCTTTTTCTTTTGCATCAATTAGCCTGTCTACCTCAACAATAAATTCGTCTGTAATTTTTTGAACATTTTCCTGCATACCTCTTTCATCATCTTCACTGATTTCCTTATCTTTTGACATTTTTTTTGATGTTTCATTTGAGTCACGTCTGATATTTCTAATTGAAATTTTTGAATTTTCACCTTCTGACTTTACAACCTTTATTAAATCTCTTCTTCTTTCTTCAGTTAAAGCAGGCATTGGTATACGGATTAACTCACCTGAAGTTGCTGGATTTAAACCCATATCACTTTCTCGAATTGCTTTTTCAATAGTTTGGATCATAGTCTTTTCATATGGCTGAATATTGATAGTTGTTGCATCGGCTACTGTAATATTTGCAAGTTGGGTAAGTAGCGTTTGAGCACCGTAGTAATCAACCGATAAATGATCTAAAATGCCTGCGTGAGCCCTACCTGTTCGTATTTTTGATAAATCTAGCTTTAGAGAATCGACACTTTTTTGCATTCTCTCTTTTGCATTTTCTGTAACATCGCTCATCTTCTTGATTCCTTGTCTTAGTTCATAGTAACTAAAGTACCTTCTTCTTTTCCAAGAAGAATATTTTTTAGTGCATTTTCTTTAAAAATATTAAAAACTACAATCGGGAGTTTTTGATCCCTACATAAAGTAAATGCTGTTGCATCCATTACTTTAAGGTTTTTATTTATTGCTTCATCAAAGGTAACAGTTTTATATAATTTCGCACCTGGGTTTTTTTCTGGATCATCTGAAAATATTCCGTCCACTTTTGTTGCTTTAATCATAACATCTGCATTAATCTCCATAGCTCTTAAGGCTGCGGCAGTATCAGTTGTAAAAAAAGGATTTCCAGTGCCAGCAGCAAATATAACAATTTTTTTATCTTCGAGATACCTTATCGCTTTACCTCGAATATAAGGTTCCACAATTTGCTCTATATTAATAGCAGATTGAACTCTACTGTTGATTCCGGCATGCTTCATAGCATCCTGAAGCGCTAATGAATTCATCACTGTTGCTAACATTCCCATATAGTCTGCTGTAGCTCTGTCCATTCCGGCAGCACCAAGGGCAACACCTCGAAAAATATTTCCACCACCAATAACGACTGCTATCTCAGTGCCAATAGAAATTGCTAACTCTATTTCTTTTACTATTTTATTGATAATTTCTGGATTTACTCCAAAAGCATCATTTCCCATTAAAGCTTCACCAGAAAGCTTAAGAAGAATTCGTTTATATTTAGTATCTGTCATATTTTGTTATTTTAGCTTGTTTTAGATTAAAAAAAAGGATTGTAATTACAATCCTTTTAAAATTAGCTTCTATTCTACTTTATTAACCTTTGGATACAGCTGCCACTTCAGCTGCAAAATCTTCTTCTTTTTTTTCAATTCCATCGCCAACAATATATATATAAAAAGAGTGTATTGTTGCGTTATTATTTTTTAAGAGAGTTTCAATTGAAATTTTATCGTCTTTTACAAAAGGTTGATTAAGCAATGTGATCTCTTTTAAAAACTTATTAACGGATCCATCAGCTATCTTTGTAAGGATTTCTTCTGGCTTTCCAGCTTCTTTTGCCTTTTCCGTAGCTACCCTTCTTTCGGTCTCAATGAGCATGGGATCAATACCACTTTTATCTATGGCTTTTGGCTTTGTAGCTGCAATATGCATTGCAATATCTTTTCCTAACTCCTCACTGCCAGATTCTAAATCTAGAATAACACCAAGTTTTGAGCCATGAATATACGAATATAAAGAACCTTTAGCGCTAAGATTAATAAATCTTCTTGGTGTTATATTTTCCCCAATCTTACCAATTAATTGGGCTCTTAAATCTTCCAGGCTAACCCCATCGATCTCTGCCTTACCAAGGCTTTCTAAATCATTAAGTTTCTTATTAACAATAACTTCTGCTGCTTTATTTGTAAAATTTAAGAATTCTTCATTTTTCGCACAAAAGTCTGTTTCAGAATTAACTTCTAGTAATGATCCAAACTTTTTATCTTTTGATATAAATGAGCTAACCACGCCTTCTGCTGCAACTCTACCTGCTGCTTTTGTAGCTTTGTTACCAAAACGCACTCTAAGAATTTCTTCGGCTTTCGACATGTCTCCACCCGCCTCAGTCAAAGCTTTTTTACAATCCATCATTGGAGCGTCTGTTTGGCTTCTCAGTGCCATTACCATACTCGCTGTTATTTCAGCCATTATATTATTTACTCCTATATTTTCTAGTTTAGCTAGTTTTTTCGTCAGATGATGACAATTTTTCCTTGTCTTCCGCCGCTTTTTCTTCTGCAACCATTTTTGCAAGATCTTCTATAGCTTTATTTTTTCCATCAAGGATTGAATCTGCCATTCCTCTTAGGTA
This sequence comes from uncultured Methylobacillus sp., assembly GCA_964442085.1. Classification (GTDB taxonomy): domain Bacteria; phylum Pseudomonadota; class Gammaproteobacteria; order Burkholderiales; family Methylophilaceae; genus BACL14. Next base: position 26,175 of record CAYTWX010000001.1, read on the forward strand.
TAAACGAATCGCTCTACTTGAGTCATCGTTACCCGGAATAACATAATTAATATTTTCAATCGAATTGTTTGTATCAACAACACCAATGATTGGAATTCCTAATTTTTTTGCTTCTTCAACAGCCCCGCTTTCGTAACCTACATCAATAATGAAAATAGCATCAGGCAACGAAATCATATTCTTTATGCCTCCAATAGACCTATCTAGCTTATCGAATTCTCTTTGTAAATTTAGAGCCTCTTTCTTAGTTAGCTTATCAGTGCTGCCATCTTCAAACATTGCCTCTAATTCTTTTAATCTCTTTATTGACTGTTTTACAGTTTTAAAATTTGTTAGCATTCCGCCTAGCCAACGATAGTTAACGTAAGCACAGTCAGCCCTGATTGCTTCTTCTTTTAATATATCCCTAGCTTGCCTCTTAGTTCCAACGAACAGAATCCGACCTTTATTCGCAGCAAGAGTTTTTGCATACTTTAGGGCATCATTAAACATTGGTAATGTTTTTTCAAGATTTACAATGTGAATTTTGTTACGATCCCCAAATATATACGGGGCCATTTTTGGATTCCAGTAGCGAGTTTGGTGTCCAAAGTGAACACCGGCTTCTAGCATTTGTCTCATCGTGATTGACATGATGTATTTCTCCTTGTAAGGGTTAATCACTTCATTAGGTTTAAAATGACTATTTATCAAATAGCACCCTCAACTAAACTTAATGGTTTATGTGTAATTTTTCGTTCATTCGAAAGCGCATATGATAACATAATTACTTAATAATTAAGCTGGATAAAAACTTTATTCAATGTCAATTTCGATTAAAAATTCAGAAGACATAAAAAAAATGAGGGTAGCTGGTAAATTAGCATCTGAAGTGCTTGATTTTATTACGCCATTCATAAAGCCAAATATAACCACTGAAGAAATTGATAAAATTTGTCATAACTATATGGTTAATGAGCAAAAAACTATCCCTGCTCCACTTAATTATGCGCCTCCTGGTCACAGTCCTTATCCAAAATCAGTTTGCACCTCAGTAAATAACCAAATTTGTCATGGCATTCCAGGGCCAAAATTTCTCAAAAAAGGCGATATTGTTAATGTTGATATTACAGTTATCAAAGATGGTTACCATGGAGATACAAGCAGGATGTTTTATGTCGGCGACCCATCAATTCAAGCTAAAAGGTTATGTGAAATCACTTACCAGTCAATGTGGGTAGGAATTAACAAAGTAAAGCCAGGAGCCCATCTTGGTGACATTGGATATGCAATTCAAAGCTATGCTGAATCAAACGGTTATAGCGTAGTTAGGGAGTTTTGTGGTCATGGTATTGGCTTAGTATTCCACGAAGAACCGCAAGTTCTCCATTATGGTCAAATAGGTACAGGTGTTGAGCTAGTGCCAGGGATGATATTTACAATAGAACCAATGATTAATGCAGGAAAAAAAGACATTAAGATGCTGCCCGATGGATGGACAGTGGTAACAAAAGACAGAAGCCTCTCTGCACAATGGGAGCATACAATTCTAGTCACAGAATCGTCATATGAAGTATTGACAGTCTCCAATGGCACCCCAAAGCCTTTTGAAACAGAATAAGTAATTCATGGATGAATAAAAAAGAACTATCTCAATCCAAAAAGCGATACCAAGAAAAATTTAATCATTATTGTGAAAAATTTCTTGAAAATCATAACAGTCAGGCATATTTAAAAAAACAGACACTTTTAGTAGATCGATTAATTGTAAATGTATGGCAAAGCCTACCTATTTCGAAAAAAATCGCATTAGGAGCTGTTGGTGGTTACGGAAGAAAAGAGTTGTTTCCATTTTCTGATATAGACATATTAATAGTGTATGAGAAAGAAATTTCAGATACTGACCAAGAAGCTATAAGTGAATTTGTTACAAATTTCTGGGACTTAGGCTTTAAAATTGGTCATAGTGTTCGAAATATTAAGGAAACCAAGCAAGAATTTAATGCAGACATTTCAACTGCAACCAACCTTATTGAATCCAGATTTCTTACCGGCTCATCAGAGGTCTTTAATAAAATA
>CAYTWX010000002.1:0-26513 GCA_964442085.1 uncultured Methylobacillus sp.
GCAGTCTATTGGGATTTTTTCCATACCGCCCATCTTTTGGTCTTCTGCTAGGTTGAACATAAGCAGCTTTCCATGGCTCAGGCCCGATAGCCCTTAAAAACGTAGCTGTATGAGATGTTCCAGCTCCAACTTCCATATCGTATGGCTGGATAACGGCGCATCCATTTTTACTCCAATATTCTTGAAGGTTGAAAATAATTTCTTGGAAAGTTAGTGTCATATTTTATGCTTTTTAATTAGTATGCATTTTACTGCTTTTTTGAAGTACATCAAAGAATTAAGGTGCCAACAAAAAAATTACTTGAAAATTATTTTTTAAAAAAAGAAAATTTCTTACTTATAAAGCTAACCAATAGTATCGAAATACATAAGAAATAAATTATAAGATTATTGAACAACATGTACGGTGTAGTCCCGGTGTAGCCTTGAATTTTATAATTAAGCTCTCCAGATGAGAATTGTGGTAATTTCTTTAAGACCTCACCATTTCTTCCAATAAAAGCAGTTACACCAGTATTTGTTGATCTTATCATCATTTTTTTATTTTCAATTGCTCTTGCCTGAGAGATTTGTAAATGTTGATCAGCAGCAATTGATCTTCCATACCAAGCATCATTACTTAGATTTACTAATACATGCGGCTCACTCTCATACTTATCATACCAAGCAATTTCGTTACCAAAGACATCTTCATAGCATATATTGATTGCGTAACTTAAGTCATTGATCTTAAAAAGAGGTACAGACTTTTCTTGCCCTCGCTTTAAACTACTGAAAGGAATGTTAAGCCAGTTTTTATAAATATATCCTAAATATTTTTCAAAGGGTATGAACTCCCCAAAAGGTACCAGGTGATTTTTGCGATAAACTAGTTCAAGGTCATTACCTATTAAAAATGCTGAATTATAATAACCTGTTTCAATTGCTCCTAAAATTAAGTGCCCATCGATACTCATTAAATGACTCTTTATTTCCTCCATAAACTTCCTGGGTATTTGATTGTACTCAATTGGCATTGATGTTTCAGGTAGAATGATCAAGCTAGCATTGCTGTTAATAATTAATTTTTTATAGTGATCAAGGCTTTCTTCAACCATATCTTTGTCCCACTTCTTATCTTGGGAAATATTACCTTGTATTAGAGACACATCTACCAAACCACCTTTGGGCTTTGACCATTCAATACTTTTGAGATATTGACCAGCACTCCAAATAATTATTAAAAAAACTATTAAATATATTTTTTTTGAATTTTTTTGAAATAAGTGAAAGATTAAAACAGATGAAAGTAGAACTAAAAATGAGACTCCATGAATACCAATGATTGGTAGATAACCTATCAATGGACTGTGCGGAACTTGTGTGTAACCAATTGAAAGCCATGGGAAACCTGTAAATATTAAGCTTCTTAATAATTCAACTAAAGTAAAAAAAGCGGGTAGAAAAAAAATGCTATTTTTATATTCTTTGAATAAAGCAAAAGGTAGAAAAAAAAGTGCAAGAAATAAACATAAAGCCAACGTGGAGATTAAAGCCATAAAAGAGGGCATACCTCCGAACTTTTCTAAGCAGATATATATCCAGTAAATACCAGTAACAAAGAATCCACTTCCAAACATTAAGCTTTTAGTAGTAGCTGATCCTTTAATTGTGACCACAAAGAGGAGTCCAGTAATTGTTAAAAATATTACTGGATAAAAATAAAAAGGTGCGAATGCAATTACAGAAGAGGACCCTAGCAAAAAGGGTATTAAGTATTGATTAAAAATTTTGATTCTCATTAAAGTACTATCTTACAATAAATAAAATAGTACTTTAACTTTAATAAAGCTTAACGACTAGCCTAGAAAACACTATTTGGTCTTTCAACATCATATTTTTGTGCTTCAGTTATAGTATCTTCATCAACATCATTCATAAATACAACGGATTCAACATAACCATCTACAATATCAAGTTCTGTTGTTGGGAAGTATGAACCATCATCATCTGTATTAATGTTGTGGTAATACCAGGTTCTGGCAATAACATCGTCACTCGATTTCATTTTTAACTCTATTTTCTTTGCTGGTTCTCCCAAAATCGCAATAATTTCATCTGCAGTCAAGATACCAATTACCTCTACAAATTTTTTGTAGGGAGTGGGCAGTTCAGAAACAATAGGTACTTCTTTTACATTCCCATTAGTTTCATGATGCATTGAAAGAGCTTGCGTACAGTTGAAAAGAAAAAGTATAGTTATTAAAAATTTCATAGTGACCTCGATATTATAAAAATTATTAAGAGTCTGAGCATTGTAATTGCTAGTAAGTTCAAAAAATCTAATTTTTCGGGTTAGATAGGTTAATGCCTATAAGAATTGAATGAATTTGTCGGCTATCTGCCCTCAAAATTTCAATGTCAAAACCATCAAATGAAATTTTTTCTTTTCTTTGTGGCAGGTAGCCAAATTTTTGAGTAATTAAACCACCAATGGTTGTAAATTCTTCGTCACTATATTCTGTAGCAAAATAATCATTAAAGTCTGATATTTCGGTACTAGCTTTAACTCTAAATTGTCTTTCTTGATCTTGAATAATATTATCTTCAGTTTCATCGTAATCAAACTCATCTTCTATATCACCAACTATTTGTTCCAAAACATCCTCGATGGTTACCATTCCAGAAACACCGCCATATTCATCAACTACAATTGCAATATGATTTCTATTTGTTCTAAAATCCTTTAGTAGAACGTTAAGACGTTTTGATTCCGGAACAAAAATTGCAGGCCTTAAATTATCTCGAACTTCGAATTCCTCCCCTGAAGTGAATCTCAAAAGATCTTTGGCTAAAAGAATACCAATGACATTATTAATATTTCCTTCCACTACAGGAAAGCGTGAATGACTTGTTTTAATAACAAAAGGAATAAATTCTTCAACTTTTTTTGAAATATCAATAACATCCATTTGAGATCTTGGTATCATTATGTCTCTTACATGCATTTCAGATACATTTAGAACGCCTTCAAGCATCATCAGGGAGTCGGAGTCCATCATATTTTTATCAAATGCAGATTTTAAGATGTCAGCGAGTTGATCTTTATCTTTAGGTTTTAACAAATAATTTTTTATTTGTTTTATGAGCTCAATTTTTTTCTTTTTCATATATTCATTTTAACTATTTAGTAAGGATTTTGAAATCCATTTTTTTTTAAAATTTGAATTTCTTTTTTTTCCATTTTTTCTGCATCTTTATTTTTATCATGACTATAGCCTAAAAGATGAAGGTAACCATGAATTAGAAGGTGAGCATAATGCGAAATAATTTTTTTATGTTGAATCCTAGCTTCATTTTTAATGACAGGATGACAGAGGACGAGGTCACCTACTAAGGGTTTTTCAGAAATAATAAAAGATAAAATATTGGTTGGTTTTTTTTGATTTCTATAAGTATAGTTTAAGAATTCAGATTCTTTTTCATCAACAATTCTAATTGTAATATTTGAATTCTTTTGCATTATGCATTTTAGCCAAAGCTTACAATCTTTCAATTTTAATATTTTATTTTTATGAAGAGTGTCTTGGATGCAGATTGATGTATGTTCTCGTTGTGTCATTAATTTACGTTAATATTTTCATGCTTTTCATAAGCAGTAATAATTTTCTGAACTAGTGGGTGTCTAACTACATCTTCAGAGGTGAAGTGAGTGAATTCGATACCTTTTATATTTTTTAATATTTTTTGTATTTCAATTAAGCCACTTAACTGACCTTTAGCTAGATCAATCTGGGTAACATCTCCTGTTATTACGGCTTTAGTCCCAAAACCAATTCTAGTTAGAAACATTTTCATTTGTTCGGGTGTTGTATTTTGAGCTTCATCTAATATTATAAAGCTTTTATTGAGAGTTCTACCTCGCATGTAGGCTAATGGTGCTACCTCTAAAATTCCCTTATCAAACATTTTTGTGACGTTGTCATAGCCAGCTAAATCATATAATGCATCGTAAAGGGGTCTGAGATAGGGGTCAACTTTTTGTGCTAAATCACCAGGAAGAAATCCTAACCTTTCACCAGCCTCAACTGCAGGGCGAACCAAAACAATTCTTTTAACTTTTTCTCGATTAAGTGCATCTACTGCAGATGCAACGGCTAAATATGTTTTCCCTGTTCCAGCTGGCCCAATACCGAAATTAATATCTTCAGATTGTATATTTTGTAAATATTCAATTTGCCTGGGTGTTCGCCCTTGCAATTCATTTTTTAATGTTAGAAGCTGAGGAGATTTTTTCTTGTCTGAAGTGCTTACTCTATTTATCTGAACTAGGTTAAGCTGAATATCTTCAGGGTTTATTGGATTAGTTGACCCGTTATAAAACTTCTCGATTAGTGTACATCCAAATTTAACATTAATATCATCACCACTAATTATAAAAATTGACCCCTTTCTATTAATTTTAATTTCAAGCCCAGTACTTATTTGTTTAAGATTTTCATCAAAAGGCCCGCATAAATTTGATAACTTATTATTATCATCATCAGGGAGTTGTAATTTTTTTTCCATCTAATTAAGAATTGTTCCTTGAATGTTTTTATTAAGAATTCGATTAATTTTAACTGATACAAATTGGTTTAATAAAGACTCGTCACCTTCAATTTCGACCACTCTATTATTATCAGTTTTGCCGATGAATATTCCTGATTTTTTTTTCGACTTACTATCAATTAAAACTCTTTGTGTAGTTCCCAACATATTCTGTGTAAATATTTCCCCTTGGGCTACATTAGACATTTGTAGTTCATGCAATCGCTCTAATTTTTCCTCATGTGTGGTCAAGTCTTTCAGATAAGACGCAGGTGTTCCAGGCCGAGGACTATAAATAAAGCTGTAAGAATAATCAAATTCTAATTCTCTCATAAGTAATTTTGTTGAATTAAAATCGTCTAAAGTTTCAGTAGGAAAACCCACAATGAAGTCAGATGTAATTGATATATCAGGACATCTTTTTCTTAATTTTCTTATAATTGATTTATATTCTAGAGTTGTATAATTTCTTTTCATAGCAGATAAAACTACATCAGAGCCTGCTTGAATTGGAAGGTGAATCATTTTAGCTAGCTTATCTATATTGCTAAAACAATCAATTAACGCATCATTCATTTCGTTAGGATGACTTGTGCTAAATCTAATTCTTTTAATTTCTTTTATTTCAGAAACATATTCTATCAATGTAGCGAAGTCTGCCACCTCCCCATTATCCATTAAGCCTCTATACGCATTTACGTTTTGGCCTAGTAAAGTTATTTCACTTACATCTGTAGCTATAATTTCTGTCAAGATGTCATTCAGAGGTCTTGATACCTCCTCACCACGAGTATATGGTACGACACAAAAAGAGCAGTACTTGCTACAACCTTCCATAATTGAAATCATAGCTGACGGCCCTGTATGCTTTGATACAGGGAGACGATCAAACTTTTCAATTTCGGGGAATGATATATCTATCTGCGGCTTTCCCATTTCCTCTCTTGCTTTAAGGAGGTCGGGGAGTCGGTGCAGTGTTTGGGGGCCAAACACTACATCTACATAAGGAGCTTTTTTTATAATATTAGCCCCTTCTTGACTTGCAACGCATCCACCAACAGCAACCCTTAAATTTGGATTGGCTTCTTTCAATTTTCGGATTCTACCGAGGTCGCTATAAACTTTAACCTCAGCCTTTTCTCTAATTGAGCATGTATTTAAAACAATAAGATCTGCATCTTTTTGCTCTTTTGTTTCGGTTAATTTATGTTTCTTGGCCAATACGTCATTAATTTTTTCAGAGTCATATTCATTCATCTGACATCCAAAAGTTTTTATAAATACTTTTTTTCCCATTTACTTTTCATATATTAGTTTTGAAGACATAATTATAGCTTTTTTAATGGTTATTAAGTGGCACTGTATATAAATAGCCGAATAGAGTAACATTTTAGAATGGAAAGCTTCCCAATATTTATAAATTTAAAAGAAAAACCTGTAACAGTAATAGGTGGAGGGGATATTGCTTTAAGAAAAGTAAAGTTATTGATTAAAGCAGGACCTAAAATAACTGTTATAGCAAAAGCGGTATCAAGTGATTTAAAAGAGCTTTTGAGGGAACACAATCAGAAAATGATAATAAAAAGTTTTCACGAAAGTGATTTAAATACACCTATTTTGATAATTGCTGCTACAAATAACGCTAAAACAAATAAAAGAATATCAATGTATGCGCAGCAGAATAATATCCTTGTTAATGTCGTAGATCAGCCAAAGTTATGTACATTCACAATGGGTTCTATTGTTGAAAGAGACTCACTGGTTATTTCAATATCTAGTGGGGGAAAAGCGCCAGTGCTTGTAAGGAATGTAAGGGAAAAAATTGAAACATTGATACCACAGTCATATGCTGAGCTAGTTAACTTTTCTGGTAGCTTAAGGGCTGTTGTTAAAAAGAAAATTCAATCAGGAATGAAAAGAAGAATTTTCTGGGAGGAATTTTTTACAAGTGACTATATTCAAAATTTCATATTATCCCCAAAAAAATTAAATGCAAGGCTATTTAATAAAATTTTATTAAGCATGAAAAATAAGAAAACTGGTGAGGTTTTTTTAGTGGGCGCCGGTCCTGGAGAGAGGGATTTACTAACAATAAGAGCTCTTCATTTAATGCAGAGATGCGATGTTTGTATCTACGATAATTTAGTATCAAAAGACATATTAGAATTAGTTAGAAGAGATGCAGATTTAGTCTATGCGGGCAAAAAGAAAGACCAACATACCTTGAGTCAGGATAAAATCAACAGCTTATTAATAAAATTTGCTAAGCAAGGTAAAAGAGTTTTACGCTTAAAAGGAGGCGACCCTTTCATTTTTGGTAGAGGTGGTGAAGAGATAGAAAGTTTAATGAAGCATAAAATTTCATTTCAAGTTGTTCCTGGCATAACAGCCGCTAGCGGTATTGCTTCATATTCTGGAATCCCATTAACACATAGGGATCATGCACAAAGTTGCTTATTTCTAACTGGACATCTGAAAGATGGAGTTATTGATTTTGACTGGCCTAAGCTTATTATTAAAAATCAAACCTTAGTTGTTTATATGGGCTTATTAAGCTTAAATGAATTGGTAGATAATCTAATTAATCATGGAATGGCAAAAAAAATGCCAATAGCGCTTGTTGAAAGTGGAACCACATCAAAACAAAAAGTAATAACTGGAATTCTATCAAATATCAAATCAAAAGTAAGTAAATCAAAAGTAAAATCGCCAGCTTTAATTATTGTTGGCACAGTAGTTACTCTTAGAGATAAATTAAACTGGTTTAAATAATTTTTATGCAGTAATAATTGGAATAGTTATTTTTGCGCTCAATCCACCTTCTGTTCGATTGATTAATTCTAATTTACCATCGTGAGCTTTTACTATTCGATCAGCAATAGTCAATCCTAAACCACTCCCACCTTTATTCCCTCGTGCCTTATCTACTCTTGCAAATGGTTCTAGAAGCTTTGCTTTATCTTCTTCAGGAATTCCAGGCCCATCATCTATAATGTCTATTGTTAGGCTCTCTTCATAGAGCGTAGCTTCTAGAATGACCTTTCCTTTTGAATAAAAAAAAGCATTATTAATTAAATTATCAAGACATCTTTGAAAGGCTAGTGAGCGAAGGTCAATAAAAAGTTTTTTAGGAATATCTATTCTAATATTTTTCTTTTTTAGCAAAAAATTTTGACCCATCCTTATATGTTTGGTTTGTATTTCCTTTAATAGCTTTCCTAAATTAACTGGAACTCTGGGCTCATCTTCAAATCCTCTAGCAAAATCAATAAATTGATTTAAAATATTATTAATTTCGAGTACATCTTCTTCAAGACTCTTTTTTAGAGATGAAGAATTAGGGGGTAACATCTCTGCAGCAAGCCTTATTCTGGTAAGTGGAGTTCTTATATCATGAGATACGCTTGCTAGAAGAAACTTTCTTTCCTTACTTACTTTAGATAAATTTTCAGACATCTCATTGAATGCTTCGCCAAGCTCTCGAAATTCTGTAACGCTATCAAGTGGAAGTTTTACTACATTATGTCCGTTTCTAATTTTTTCAGCAGCATCTATTAAATTGTTAATGGGGCGACTAATGCGTTTGGTTGTAATATATGCTCCAAAAATAGCAAGTATAGCAATTAGACTTCCCCAACCAATCCAATGCCAAGGAAATGGTCTATCTTGAATTAGTCTTGGAACTAGAACCCAAAACATATCACCATCAATTTCAAAGCTAACCCATACACCTGGAATATCATAATGGTTGATTACAACAAAACTTCCTGGTGGAATTCGAGACGTTATTTTTTTAACGACTAATTTCAAGAAAGGATCATCAGGAATAGGCTCTATAGATTCAAAAGGGTAAGCAGCATAAATTTTTATATCACCTATATTATTTATCTCTCTAAACAGATTAATTCTTTTTGAAGGGGCTGCTGCATAGAGAGACGCTTTAGTAAAGTTTACTATTGTGATGATTTCTTTTGCCAGCGCTTCTGCTCTGGGTTCTCTTTCAAAAGTATCAAATATTTTAAGGGATACTAGTTGGCTAACAATTAGAAGTGTAGCTATAAGGAGTACAAATCGAGTCAAAAGCCTTTTAGGTAAGAAATTCAATTATTTATTCACCATCAGGGTTAAAAATATAACCAAATCCCCATTTAGTCTGAAGATATTTAGGATTATTTGGGTCATCTTCAATTAGCTTTCTTATTCTTGATATTTGAACATCTATACTTCTATCAAAAACATCCAGCTCCTTACCTTTAGCAAGTTGCATTATTTGATCTCTTGATAAAGGCTGCTTTGGTCTTTCAGTAAAAACTTTCAACAAATCAAATTCGCCTGCTGTAATCGCAATATTTTTACCATTTTTTGATAAATTTCGATTTTGAATTTCAAAAATAAAATCTCCAAAGTGAATTGGCTTTGTAGACACTTTTGCTGAAAAGGTTTCTTTTCTTCTTATAATTGCATTAATTCTAGCTAACAACTCTCTTGGGTTAAAAGGTTTTGGGAGGTAGTCATCAGCACCCATTTCTAGACCTACTATACGGTCAACTTCATCACCTTTAGCAGTAAGCATTATTATTGGGGTCACAACTTGATTCACCCTTAATCGTTGACATATCTGAAGTCCTGTTTCTTCTGGCATCATAAGATCAAGTATTATTAAATCAGCTTCATATTTTTTTAGAATATCATCTAGCTCTTTACCATTTTTACCAACATGAACAGTAAAAGACTGGTCTGTAAGGTATTGAGCCGTTAATTCTAGAATCTTCGGATCATCATCTATTAAAGCAAGTACGTGTTTTTTTTCAACCATAAAATACTCAGTCTAAACAATAAATTATTATACTAACTTGTATAAGCACTATTTAAAAGTAACAATATTGTTACAATTCTAGTCAATTTTGTAATATTCCGTTAACATTTAGATAGCACACTAACTAACCAATGTTGATATATTGCAAACTTTATACCTGTATATGCTAAACGTAAAAAAATTATTATTTTTATTTCTGTTACCGATTTCGAACACGGTGCTCACTGAAGTGAACGGGAATGAAATGAATATAGTTGATTCAGAGGTTATTTATGAATTAACTGATTTAGATCAAATTCGAAATGCTTTAGCTGAATATTCGAGAGCTGAGGATAAAAATAATGCTGCTTACGAAGAAAAGCGAAGAGCGATGCTTGATAGCGTTGAGATGAGATTTTTGGCATGTGATACAGATGCTGATGACACGTTAGATGTTTTTGAAGTGACACAATGCCTACCGCAGGTTGCTAGAAGATTTAGGGATGTTGATATTGATAACGATAATGTTATTACGCTAGACGAAATTGCAATTTTAGCTAATACATTTAAAAGAAATAATATGGTTAATTCAAAAGAATCTTTAGCCAAAGAAAGAATTAAACAAGCTCCAGAAGCATCATTAAGTAATGGTAAAGCTGAAAAAGAACTATAGCTTTTCATTTCTTCATCTTTGATTTAAACTAACTTTTTATGATAGAAATTATTTCAGGCTCTAGTTATATTGAGCTAAATCAATCAATTGATCAATTTAAGTCGAATTCCCCTTTTTTAGATATAAAATTTATCCAGGCCATGGAAAAATCAAAATCGATTGGTGAAAATACTGGATGGATTTCCTTCCCTCTTATTGCAAAAAGAAATAATAAAATTGTGGGTTTTATGCCTATTTTTTTAAAAGAACATTCCTATGGGGAATATGTTTTCGATCATGCATGGGCTGAAGCTTTTCAGCAACATGGTTTAAATTATTATCCAAAAATGATATCTGCCATTCCTTTTACACCAATCACTGGGCCCAGAATTTTATCAAATGATATTGAAATTAAGAAAGCACTTATTAAAGCAATAGAGAAGATTCTAGTAGAATATAAAATATCTTCATGCCATATTTTATTTCCTGAAAAAAAAGATCATGATCTATTTAATGAAATGGGCTGGCTGTCAAGAAAGGGTGTTCAATTCAAATGGCATAATAATTCATACCAAACATTTAGTGAGTTCCTTGAAACGCTCTCACATAATAAGAGAAAAAAAATTAAACAAGAAAGAAAGAAGATTGAAAAGAATGGAATCACAATAGAACGAAAGCAAGGACTAGATATTAGTAGGGAAGATATAGATTTTTTTTATCAATGCTACTGTGAGACATATCGCCTTCATAACTCAGCGCCGTATCTTAAACAATCTTTTTTTTATGAACTACTCAAGAATATGCCAAATGGGTTATTAGTTGTGATTGCAAAAAAAAATGATTTAAATATAGCTAGTGCTCTCAGTATTATTGGTGAGGAAACTCTCTATGGTAGGTACTGGGGGGCATTAGAATTTTTTTCTGGCCTACATTTTGAGTTATGCTATTACCAAGGACAAGAGTTTTGTATTGAAAATAAAATAAAATATTTCGAAGGGGGTGCGCAAGGAGAGCATAAGTTAGCTAGAGGATTTAAACCATTCGATACCTTCTCAAATCACTTCATAGCCCAACCTGATTTTAGAGTTGCGATAAGTAATTTCTTGAATGATGAGTTAAGTAGAATTGAAGACTATAGCAGTGAACTTGAGGAAAGAACTCCTTATAAGAAAACTATCTGAATGACCTTACTCAAGAATAAAACCAACTAAATAAAACAATGAAGCACCTAAAATTATAACTAGAATAAAGCCAATAATTAAAAAATATTTAACTCCATTTTCCTCAATAAATGCATCGTCTTTGTGAAATTTATTTTTTGACTGGATTCCGCAAAATGCGGATAAAACACTTTTAATAATCGAAAATATTTTCATTATTTTTAACAAAATAGTTTTATTTTAAGAAATGGTAGTGATGGAGAGACTTGAACTCTCGACCTCAGCATTATGAATGCTGCGCTCTAACCAACTGAGCTACATCACCATATGATTTAAATAACGTGGATTATACTTTTTTTCAACTTGTAAAGTCAAAGATATTAAACATTAAATCTGAAATGCATCACATCTCCGTCTTTTACAACATAGTCTTTACCTTCCAATCTCATCTTTCCAGCTTCTTTCGATTTTTGCTCTCCTTGAAGTTGTATGTAATCATCATAAGAAATTACTTCAGCTCTAATAAAGCCTTTTTCAAAGTCTGTATGAATAACTCCAGCTGCTTCAGGGGCGGTTGCACCCACTTTCACTGTCCAAGCCCTGACTTCTTGTTCGCCAGCTGTAAAATATGTTTGTAATCCTAATAGATTGAAAGCGGAGCGAATGACGCGATTCAATCCTGGCTCATCCAAACTCATTTCAGATAAAAAAATTTCTTTTTCCTCATCCTCTAGGCTAGAAATATCAGATTCAATTTTTGCACTTACAGGAACTACAGGAATATTAAATTCAGTAGCATATGATCTAAGCTCATCTAGATTATTGTTGTTTTTAAATCCATTTTCATCCACGTTTGCAAGAAACATTACTGGTTTAATTGTTATGAGGCAAAGTGGCTTAATTAGGCCTAGTTCATCTTGACTCAAGTCAACATGACACGCTAAGTCACCTTGATTGAATGCAGCTTCAATTTTTGTGTACACACTAATAAGTGCTAATGATTCTTTATCCCCTGATTTAGATTTTTTAGATTCTTTTTGAATTGCTTTGTCTAAAGTTTCCATATCTGCAAGTATCAATTCAGTATTTATAGTCTCAATATCAGATAATGGATTTACTTTTCCTCCAACATGGATAACATTTTCATCATTAAAGCATCTCACAACATGCATAATCGCATCAGTTTCTCTTATATTAGCTAAAAACTTATTGCCAAGACCTTCTCCTTTTGATGCTCCCGCAACCAATCCTGCGATGTCTACAAACTCTACTGTTGCTGGTTGTGTCTTTAATGGGGACACAATTTTCTTCAATGCATGTATTCTTTGGTCAGGAACTTCTACAATTCCAACATTCGGCTCAATAGTGCAGAAAGGATAGTTCTCAGCATCAATCCCCGCTTTGGTTATAGCATTAAATAACGTGGACTTTCCAACATTTGGTAGGCCAACAATTCCGCATTTCATAGATTAAGTCCTAATATTTTATTTTGAGTGAAGGTTCAGCATTGCTTTTTCAAAATCACCCATTGTAAGTAATGAAAAAATTTTATAACTGTTAAAAATTGAATCCTCTATAGCTGTTTTTTCAGATCTTTGGGGCTTATTTAAAACATAGTCATGGACTAAACTCTTTTCTCCAGGATGACCAATACCAAGTCTTAAGCGCCAAAAATTATTTGTTTTTAATTGGGTCACAATATTTTTTATTCCATTGTGGCCACCATGACCACCACCAAGCTTTAACTTAGTATTTCCTGGAGACAAGTCAAGTTCGTCATGGATAATAAGTATTTCTTCTGGTTTAATTTTATAATAATTGGATAATGCAGCAATAGATTTACCGCTATCATTCATGAACGTATTTGGTTTTAGAAAGAAGTACTCACTTTCTTTTGAATATTTTCCGAATAACCCATAGAATTTTGAGCTATTTTTTAAGGTTAAGCGATGATTTTCAGCAATAAAATCTACCCACCAAAAACCAGCATTATGACGAGTAGTTTTATAATTATCACCAGGATTTCCGAGACCGACAAATAACCTTATCCCAGCCATTAGAATCCATATAATCCTAAAATTAAATTTTCGATCAAAAGTTTACTCTTTAGAGTCTTTTTTTGACTCATCAGAATTTTCTCCATCTTTACTAGAACCTTCACCTTCTGAAGCTTCTTCACCTTCTGAAGCTTCTTCACCTTCTGAAGCTTCTGGTGCGGCTACCACTTCTTCTACAACAACTTTCGGTCTAGATATAGAAGTTATGATTGGGTCGTTTTCTTCGGATAATGTAGTAAATTCTACGCCTTCCGGCGCTTTTATTTCTGACAAGTGTATTGAGTCACCTATTGATAGACTGATTAGGTCTACTTCAATATAAATTGGTAAGTCTTTAGGAAGACATAATATATCTACTTCAACCATAATGTGTGAAACAATACCGCCTTCTAATTTGACACCCGGTGCAACTTCTTCATTTAAGAAGTGGAATGGTATTTTAACGCTAAGTTTCTTACTTTCATCAATACGTTGTAGATCAATATGTTGAATATTATTTCTTACTGGGTGCATTTGAAAGTCCCTAAGCAATACAGGCTCTTTTTTCCCATCTAAATTTAAAGTAAGAATGGAGGCATGGAAAGCCTCATTTTTGAATTGCATAAATAACTCTTTGCTATCCAACTCTATACTTGTTGATTCATTTTTTCCACCGTATAAGACTCCAGGCACCTTTCCTGAATGTCGAAGACGGCGGCTCGCACCCGTACCTTTCAACTCTCTAATTTTTGCATTTATTTCAATTTTCATTTTTAACTGCTCCTAAATAAAAATAGACCCGCGACCAGGCCTATTAGTTAATTAAATCTCTATTCATCTGTTAAAATTCCTACTCCATAAATAAGGAGCTAACTGAATCTTCATGACTAATTCTTCTTATCGTTTCTGCTAATAAACCAGCAACTGATAATTGCCTGATTTTTTTAGTATTTTGCGCATTTTTGTGTAGCGTAATTGTATCAGTAATTACAATTTCATCAAGCTCAGAATTGTTGATTGAATTTATGGCATCACCAGAAAAGATAGGGTGGGTTGCGTATGCAACTACTTTTTTTGCACCACGTTTCTTAAGTGCAAGAGCAGCTTCACACAAGGTATTCGCTGTATCAACAATATCATCAACTATAATGCATGTTCTATCCTGAACATCACCAATAATATTCATAACTTCAGATACATTTGGTTTCGGCCTCCTTTTGTCTATAATTGCTAAATCTGAGCCCAGAATCTTTGCAAAAGCACGAGCCCTAACAACGCCACCAACATCTGGTGACACTATAACCATATTCTTATGATTTTGTTTAACAAGGTCCTCTAGCAGGACTGGAGTGGCATAAATATTATCGACTGGTATTTCAAAGAACCCTTGAATTTGATCGGAATGAAGATCCATTGTTAAGAGCCTATTCACACCAACACTTGTAAGCATAGTTGCTACAACTTTAGCCGTAATTGCAACTCTTGCTGACCTAGGGCGCCTATCTTGCCTCGAATATCCTAAATAAGGTATAGCAGCTGTAATTCTTGCAGCTGAAGACCTCCTTAAGGCATCAACCATTACCATAATCTCCATCAAGTTATCATTGGCAGGGTGGCTTATTGATTGAAGTATAAAAACATCTTTACCACGAACATTTTCTAATAATTCAACCATTGTTTCCCCATCACTAAAACTTCCAACAGAAGCTTTACCTAATTTGATGTCTAAATGTTTAGCTACTTCTTTTGCTAATTGTTCGTTGGCATTTCCTGAAAAAACCATCAAGTTTTTATTATTCAAAAATTTGTCCTTAAATATTGGCTGGGGAGGAAGGATTCGAACCTTCGCATGCATGGATCAAAACCATGTGCCTTAACCAGCTTGGCGACTCCCCAATTGATCGGTTGAATAAAAAGGGTGGACCGATAAACCCTTAACAATAAAAAAATTAGTATTGCTTGGTAAATTTTTTTTAATTGATGTTGCCATATTAAGATTTTTAGCCCTTATAAAAATACTTGAACCTGACCCTGACATTTTAGCATTCCCGAAAGTCTTCATCCAGTCTAAAAGTGCAGTCATTTTTTTATATTTTCGAATAACTGTATCTTGAAGATCATTTTCAATTAGATCATGATCAGCAGCTTTATAAGAGGACGCTATTTTCAACGGAATTACAGAATTTGTCAATTCAAAACCATTAAAAATCGTTTTTGTGTTGATACTTAAATTTGGCACTACAAGAATATAAGAAAAATTAGGTATTTTTATATCATACAATATCTCACCAACCCCTTCGACCCAAGAATTCTTACCGTTGATGAAAAATGGTATATCAGCACCTAGTTTCAAGCTTGATTTTATTAAATCTGCTTTGCTTATATTAAGTTTAGCTAACTTGTTAATAGCCATCATTACTGTTGCAGCATTTGAACTTCCTCCACCAAGCCCAGCGCCAATAGGAATTTCTTTGTTTATAAAAATATCAGCACCAAGTTTTTGATTGGATAACATTAAATGAGCAGCCTTGAATGCAAGATCATTTTCTGGTTTGATCAGTAAAGATGAGTTAGAGACATTTATTTGTGAATCTTGATACCTAATTTTGATATATATATCATCTTGTAAATTTATTAGTTGAAATATACTTTGGAGGTTATGATAACCATCGTTTTTTTTGTTAATTATTTTTAGGAATAAGTTTAATTTGGCCGGTGAAGAGAATTTTAAATAACCATTTTTTATCAATGCTTGCTTGTTTTTCATAAAACCCAATCAACAATAAAAATCTTTAAACTTATATTATTTTTCTTAAATTTAATTGTATTCGGAACTAGCTGACCCCTTATAATTTTTTTCCCCTGGTAAATAATATCCCACTGGTTGTATTTGATGGTTATATGATCTTTTGCGGCAAGCAGCATTGGTGGAGCTGTAATAAATTCTTTTAGTAAAAATATACTTTCTTTACTGCCAAAAATTTTGGAGATTAGGTCCTCAGAATTCTGACTATTTTCTTTGGAAAATTTTAAAGTAATTCTTTTTTCTAGCTCATTTAAGCTAACTTCTGCAACTTTTGTATTAAATGGACTTAATATATTAATAGAGTCTATATTGTTTTGATAGCTCCATAAAATTTTACCTGTTTGCCCTTTTTGATTTATAAAAAGAGACAATTTTCCACTAAGTTTAAATTTTTCAGTAGTTTTTTTTGTTAAAGTCTGTTTATATTCTTTGTATGATAAATTATGTGTGTCTTGTTTTAAAAAGGGTAATGAGCAACTTGTGAGGAATAGTAAGAATAAAGAAGCTAAAATAATTCTCATATATTTAGAACTATCTTAATCGATCCGTAGTTTCTTTTAAAACTGCATTGCTTGGGTAACGATTTAGTGAGTTCTCCCATACCGCTTTAGCGTCTTCTTTTTTTCCTTGAGTCCAAAGAATTTCACCAAGATGAGCAGCAATTTCTGGATCATTGTTCGTTGCGTATGCTTTTTTTATGTATTGTAAGCCAATATCTAGATTGCCTAGTTTAAAATGTATCCATCCCATGCTATCTAATATGTAATGATTATTTGGTTCGAAAGATAAAGCCACCTCAATAAAACGTTTTGCTTTTTGTAGCTTGATACCTCTATCTGCATATGAATATCCAAGGGCATTGTACGCTGTTGCATAATTTGGTTTTAATTTGATAGCCTCTAACAAAAGTTGTTCCATCATCAATGTATTTCCCATTTTTTCAACAATCATCGCGTAATCAAATTTAAACTCAGGAGAGTCTTTAAACTCCTCTTCTTCTAAGATCATTAGATCATAAGCGTCCTGCGTTCTCTTTTCGGTTAGTAATAATGATGCTTTGTTTCTAAGAATAATTAGTCTTTCATTTGAAGAAAGACGTTTCTTTTTTAAAGTGCTTAACATCTCGATGGCTGCGTCAACTGAATTATATTTTGCAATATATTCAGACATCAATATCCTAGAATCAATAAAATATTCATCGTTAACGCTAGTTACTTTTTTTAGCCAGGTTAGAGCCTCATCAAAATCTCCTCTGTTATCAAAAATACCTGCAAGATAGATATGAATCTGACTAGGCTTAGGGTAGCCACGCTTTAAACTCTGCATAAAGTATTTTTCAGCAAGAATATTATCACCTAATTCTATTGCTAACAAAGCAACAGTGAGACTTATTTCAGAAGAAGCAAGGGAGCTGTTAACTAACTTTAAGAACTGTTTTTTAGCCTCGTCAAATTTCTTAAGGTTGGTTAAAGCTTTTGCATATTCCAGTCTGACTTCATTTGATTTTGGGTTCATTCTTAAAAAATCTTGATAGTGAGCCAAGGCTTTCTCTGGCCATTCTTTACCAATAATATAACCTCTAAGGAGAGCGGCAGTCTCCCATTTAGGATTCATTAATTCAATCTCTTCCAGCTCATTAAGAGCCATTTTTTTATTTCCAGCAGCAAAAGCGGCATGAGCAATGGCAAATCTTGCTTCGGGAATATTTAAATATGGTTTGCTGATATCAAGAATAAATCTAAGAGCATTCTTTTTATTTTCTACTTGAGATAAAATTTTATTAAGATATAAAAACCCCTCACCCCTTGTTTTTTCTTCTTTTACTAGCAACTTTTTGATTAGTGGCCTTGCTTTTGCTAAGTTACCACTTGTTATAAAGAGTTCAGCTAGTATGCGTTGAGGTTCAATTGAAGCCTTGTCTAACTTCCTCCAGACTTCTGCAGAATCCATAGCCAGACGACCATTCCTAGCTGACCCAGCAATCCTAGTCGCTCTTTCTGCTAAGGGTATATTTTTAGTAAGCTTTGCAAGGTCTAAGTAAATGTGTCCTGCTGAATTAAGCTCACCTCTCTGAGCTGCAATCTCTGCCAATAAAAATTTATAAATAAACTCTGGATTTGTTTCCGATATCTGCGCTGGAAGATTCTCATTAAAAACTTCGTTATCATTTTTATTATCTAACTTACCTTCAACTTCAGCATAAACAGAGGTATTGATAGTAAAAAGTATAAAAACAAAGAATTTTTTTATTGTAATTTTATTCATTTAGTATTAATTTAAGTTTTTTTATAATTAATTATAAGTTTAAACTAAAATTCTATCTCGTAATATAAGTTTTAAAGACTAAGGAATTTGAATATAATTCAGTTTCATTTAATTTTATTTAAACTTTCTTTTTCATATAGACTCCTACATATAATTATATTGGAAATGTAAATGACAGAAACTACATTAAGTGCAATTGATTTATCTAGGCAATTTGGAGACAATTTTGCCGTCAGGGACGTATCCTTTGATCTGAACAAAGGTGAAGTCTTAGGTTTTCTTGGGCCTAATGGCGCAGGCAAATCAACTACGATGAGAATGCTTACAGGTAATTTAGCGCCCTCTCAGGGTGGTGTTAAGATTTGTGGTATCGATATTATTGAAAATCCAAAGCAAGCGAAAGCTTTAATCGGTTATTTACCTGAAATTAGACCTTTGTATAAAGAATTTACAGTGAATGAGTTTTTAACTATCGCTGCACGCTTCCATAATGTTAAATCATCTTATATCCACAAAGCTGTTGAGTCTGCAAAAGATAAGTGCGGCTTAGCCCATATGAGCAATCGGTTAATTGAAAATTTATCTAATGGTTACCAACAGAGAGTCGGTATTGCACAAGCCATTATTCACAACCCTGAAATTGTTATACTTGATGAACCGACAGTTGGTCTAGATCCAATTCAAATCCGAGAGATTAGAAAATTAATAAAAGAGATTGGAAGAAAGCACAGCGTTATCCTTTCCACTCATATTCTCCCTGAAGTTGAAATGGTTTGTGATCGTGTTCAGATTATCGAAAAAGGTGAGCTTGTATTTCATGGGTCAATTGATGACCTAAAGCAGCAACGACTCGGTAATAAGCTATTAGTTGGATTATCTAAACCTCCTACATTAAAAAATCTTAAAAATATCAAAGGCGTCGAAAGTGTTGAGAAAGATACCGAAGGTATGTTTATAATTAAGTTTAAAGATAAATATTTGCCAGCGGAAGAGATTGTTTATTTAGCTGCTCAAGAAAGCTGGGGTCTTTATTATATAGCTCCTCACGTTACAAGTCTTGAAGATATATTCGTTCAATTGACACAAGTACAGCCATTAAAAAACCAAACAACTAAAACTAAAGAAGCTTAATTATGATAATAAATGTAGCTAGAAAAGAATTAAAAAGTCTATTCGCCTCACCTATGGGTTGGATTATTTTGGCTCTATTGATGCTTGCTTTTGGAAGTTTTTATTTACAAGGTGTAAATAACTACTTTGAAGTTATGTCAGGCGCGATAAGACCAGCAGAGCGAGTTGGAGTGACTATATTTGTAGGTCAAACAGTTTATGGTATCGCATCATTT
Source organism: uncultured Methylobacillus sp. (assembly GCA_964442085.1). Lineage (GTDB taxonomy): Bacteria > Pseudomonadota > Gammaproteobacteria > Burkholderiales > Methylophilaceae > BACL14. The sequence continues at coordinate 19,630 of CAYTWX010000002.1, forward strand.
CTTATGCTATTTGCAGTGCCCCTTCTCTCAATGCGATTAATCAGTGAGGAAAGAAAAAGTCAAACCTTACCTTTTTTATTTAGTGCTCCTATATCACTAACTGAAATAGTGGTTGGAAAATTTTTGGGACTAATTATTTTTCTAAGTATTTTAGTAGGGTATATTTTTTTAATGCTTTCAACTTTAAATATTTGGTCTGATATTGATTTTGGTTATCTACTCTCCAACTCATTAGGGTTAATCTTGCTAGCAGCAGCCTTTTCTGCTTTAGGTATCTATTTTTCCTCATTAACTAATCAGCCGATTATTGCAGCTATTTTAAGTTTTATTGCTTTATTTGCATTAATGGGTCTCGATAAGTTTTTTGGAAGTCAACCAAATCACTGGTTTGGTTATATTTCCCTCATGAAGCATTTCCAAGCCTTTTCAAGAGGGGTAATTGATAGCAAAGACATCATTTACTTCATTTTATTTATTACGACTTTTTTAGTTCTAACTATTAGACGATTAGATTCTGATAGGTTGAGAGGGTAATTTATTATGAAAATCAACGCTAAACTCAGATTGCAGCTGTTAATTCAAAATTGGTTTTTTGTTTTATTTTTTCTTTTACTCGTAACATTATTTGGTTATTTATCAAATCAATTTGTTTTTACAAAAGATATTACTCAGGCAAATAGAAATACTCTTACCCAGGGAAGCATTGAAGTTTTGGAAAACATGACAGGCCCAATCAATCTGACTGTATTTGCTACAAAAGATGATGTTAATAACGGTGATACTTTCAGACAGGGGATTATAAATTTTATAGCTCGCTTCCAAAGAGCAAAAAATGATATCAATATAAAATTTATAAGCCCCGTTGAGGAACCAAAATTAGCACAGGAAATGGGTATTAGGACGGATGGGGAAGTTATTGTGGAGTATAAAAAAAGATCTGAACATATCTCCCCTCCGTTTGCAGAGCAAGACCTAACTAATTTATTTGTGAGGCTAACTCGAACAAACGAGCAGCCGATTATGTATCTAGATGGCCATGGGGAAAAGAACTTAATAGGCGTAAAAACTAATGACCTAGGTGAATTTGGTAAACAGTTAGAAAAGAAAGGATTTAAATTTTCAAATCCAGATCTAACAGTTCTAAATGAAGTTCCAAAACAAGGCGGATTATTAGTAATTGCCAGCCCTCAAGTTAATGTTAGCAAGGTTGAATCTAATAAAATTGTTAAATATTTACAAGCTGGGGGAAATATTCTCTGGTTATTAGATGATGATAATCTCAAAGGGCTTGAAAATGTCGCAGAGTATTTAGGTTTAAATGTTTCAAAAGGAAAAGTAATAGATCCTTCTTCATCACAATTTGGTGCCAATGAAAATGTTTCTTTTGCAACTTTCTACGGCGATCATCCTATAACTAATAATTTCATGCTTAGGACTTTATTTAACGGAGCACACGAGGTAAGTGCAAAAGGGACATTTGAGAATGGTTGGAAGGTGAGTAAGTTAATTGAGGTCGCTGGTAATGGCTGGCTCGCAGGATCTGAGAAAGAGAAAGGGCAGAAGCTGGTTTTTGATAAAACTAAGGATAAACAAGGCCCAATTAATATTGGAGTTGCGTTTAATAGAAAATTCGAAGAAAAAGGACAGAGGGTAGTTGTAATTGGAAATTCTGCATTTTTATCAAATAGTTATATTACCTCAGGAGGCAATCTAGATCTTGGGATTAATATGATTAATTGGCTAGCTGGCGATGAAAAATTAATTACAATACAGCCTATGCCGCTTAAAGATGTCAATGTAACAATACCAAATGATAGTAAGTCTGTATTTCTTGCATGGACTATTTTTCATAGCTTTCAATACTTTATCCCTCTAGCTCTTTTTGTGGCTGGTTTCGTTATTTGGTTTAGAAGAAAAAAGGCTTAGGCAGATGAAAAGTAGATGGTTAATAAATATTGGATTATTACTTTTGGTTTTAATTACCTTTTTTTATTCCTGGACTATTTTTCAAAAAGAGCCTGTTAAGTCTTCTAGATTTGAGTTAACCAAACTTAAGCTCTCAGATTTCAACGAGATAAAGATAGATTTCCCTTCGAGAATAAGCACTCATTTCAAGATAGCTGATAGCCATTGGAGGATGTTGACACCCCATAATGCAAGAGCAGACGAGCTCTATGTCTACAGAATACTTTCCTTGCTAGCATCATCAAGTTTAGAAAAATTAACCTCTGATGATTTGTCAAAGTATGGATTAGACCAACCAAATTTAAAAATAACTTTTTTAGGAGATAACCTTGAAGAAGTATTTTTATTTGGAACTTACAATCCAATAAATGAAGATCAATATGTTTTATACAGAGATAACGTTTTTCTTGTTAGTGGAGGATATTCCGAAACATCTTCTTTTATGCCAGTAGAATTAATTGAAAAAAATCCTATTGCAAAGTCTGAGAGAATTAAAAGTTTTGATTTTTCTCGCCTTGAACAATGGCAGGATTCACGTCTTAAATTAAATTATAGTAATGCTGCTTGGAATGTTAAAGGCAAGAATTTATCAATTGTTCAATCTGATGTTAAGGAATGGTATGACATGACATGGAATAATATTCCAGCAAAGTCTGTTGAACCATATAAAATGGATGAAAGAATAGGTTATAAGAGTTTTGACGTTTTATTGCAAAATAATACGAAATTAAATTTTTATAGAATTCAAGAATCTCCAGAACTACTATTATTTAGAAAAGACGAAGGTCTTTTATATCACTTTCCTAGCGATTTAGGATTTACAATGCTCAATCCTCACGTTCAACAAAAAGAAGAAAAATAGTGCCAGAACTCCCTGAGGTAGAAGTTACCCGCCTCGGTTTAAGACCATTCCTGAATCTTACCGTAAGTGGATTAGTTATAAGAAATTATTCGTTACGCTGGCCGATTGATTCAGAGCTGCCTAAAATATTAAAAAATCAAATACTTCTAGATTTGACTAGAAGAGGTAAATACATATTAGCTAAGTTTACTAGTGGGACTCTTATTATTCATCTAGGAATGTCCGGTAGATTATGTATAGTTTCTTCTGAAGAAACTTTAAACAAACATGATCATGTAGATATAAAATTTAAAGAAAATAATTTAATTTTACGATATCGTGATCCTAGAAGGTTCGGCTCAATTTTATGGACAGATAATGACCCCCTCAAACACAAATTAATTAAAAATTTAGGGCCAGAACCACTTAATGATGAATTTGATGCTAAGTATCTATTTAGCAGATTAAGGAACAAAGAGCAGTGTATTAAGAATACGATTATGGATAGCCATATAGTCGTAGGAGTTGGAAATATTTATGCGAGTGAAGCTCTGTATTACTCTGGGATTCGACCTCAACGAAGATCTAAGAAAGTTTCAATGAAGGAGGTTGATAGCTTAGTGAAAGCAATAAAAAATGTAATTAAAGAAGCTATTAGAAAAGGCGGAAGCACTATGAGCGATTTTTTTGATGTCAATGGTAAAAATGGCTACTTTCAAAATGAACACAGGGTTTACGGAAGAGAGAATAATGCATGTATTAAATGCCAATTTCTTATAACTCAGATAAAGCTAGGTCAGCGTTCTAGTTTTTATTGTAAGAAATGTCAAAAATGAAAACTACAATAAATAATTATAATTAATAATGCCCCAGTGGATACTGAAGTAATCTTTAATAAAATGCGTAGACTTTTAATTTCGTTAAGAGCCTTATTTTTTTTACTCTCAAAATGATTGTATTGAATATTATTTTCATTTTGAAGGTAAGCATGAATTAATTTTGGAAGTTTTGGAGCTAGACTCACCCATTCAGGAAACTCTTTTTTGATAGATTTAAAGAGACTTTTTGGTCCATATTGCTCCGAAATCCAATTTTCTAGATAAGGTTGTGCTGTTTTCCAAAGATCTAAATTTGGATCTAAATCACGACCCAAGCCCTCAACATTCAACAATGTTTTTTGAAGCATAGTTAATTGTGGCTGAATTTCCATATTAAATTGACGCGATGTTTGAAATAACCTTACTAACAATTTACCAAATGATATATCTTTTAGTGGTTTTTCAAATATTGGCTCACATACTGATCGAATAGCATTTTCAAAGTCATCAATTGAAGTTTCTTTAGGAACCCATCCTGACTCAACATGAGCTAAGGCAACTGCATGATAGTCTCTCTTAAAAAATGCAGCAAAGTTTATTGCTAGATAGTATTTATCCTGATCATCAAGAGATCCCATTATTCCAAAATCCATAGCTATGTATCTTCCGTCATCAGCTACTTGGATATTACCAGGATGCATATCGGCATGAAAAAAACCATCTCTAAAAACCTGAGTAAAAAATATTTCAACTCCATCTTTAGCTAACTTAGGAATATCTATTTTATTTTTCCTTAATTCATCAACTTTACTGACAGCAGTTCCCGACATTCTTTCCATTACCATTACTTTTTCATTGCAAAAATCCCAATAAACTTCAGGAACAATTAATAATTTTTTATCTTTAAAATTTTCACCTAGATGACTGCAATGAGCTGCCTCTAAAAGTAAATTTAACTCAGACCTTGTATGCCTTGAAAATTCTTCAACTACCTCTCTTGGTTTTAATCTTTTACCATCAGACCATGCATGCTCTAACAGCCAAGCAAAAACTTTTAGCAACTTAATATCTTTGTTGACTAATTTTTCGATATTAGGCCGTAAAATTTTAACAGCTACTTCTGTACCATTTAATAGCTCAGCAAAATGTACTTGAGCAACAGAAGCGCTAGCAATTGGAATTTGTGAAAATTTGTTAAAAACTTCATTTATTGGTTTTCCGTATGATTTCTCTATTAAAATCTCTGCTTGTAAATATTCGAAAGGGGGAACCTGATCTTGAAGTTTTGCTAATTCATTTGCGATATCTAGCGGAATCAAGTCTCTTCTGGTTGATAACATTTGACCAAATTTAACAAAGATTGGTCCAAGTTGTTCAAGAGCTAATCTTAATCTTATAGCTCTATTTAATTCTTTGCTTTGTAGGGAGCGAATCGGGAATATTAATATTTGAAATATAAATATTAATTTCGATTGAAAAAATTCATCTAATCTGAATTTAGTAATTATAAATATTATTTTAATAAATCTAAAAAAACTCATATTTTTTTACTTATAATAATATTGTTTATCCTTGCTTCTACTCTCTCAGTATCTTCAACAATTGTGTCTATTTTTTTGTTGAACATTTCCACATCCCTTGTCTTTGCTAAAATCTTATTCTCTTCCTGCCAATACTCAATCAGAGAGCTAGTTAACGTTTTTATATTTTCTTTAGTAGTATTTTTTATTTTCTTTAATGCCTTAGTTGTTTGTATTGCAGGTATATCACCAATATATTTTGCTAAATCTTCTTCCAAATCCCATTCAATCTTTCTTAATACCTGAGAAATTTTATTAGCTAATTCTATATCCCCTTCGATACTAATTTTTCCATTTTTATTATTTACAAGTTGACCAATTAAATCGTTAACTGTTAGTTTGATCTTACAATCATAATCTTTACTATCATTTATCATTTCAACTTGCCCATCTCCTTTTACTTTAAAAATAGTTTTGAAGCCGGAGATTTCAATTATTACTATTTTATTTTTATGATTAATAAGATCGCTTTGCATCCAGTCATTTTGTGATAATAAATGATTTCCAATAATCTTTTTTATTTTATTAATCACAATTTATATCCTTTATGTATTGCAACAATCCCCGCTGATAAATTCATAAAGCTTGTTCTTTCGAATCCTCCAGACTTTAATAATTCAACCATTTTTTTTTGGTCTGGGTGCATTCGGATTGATTCAACTAAGTATTGATAGCTTTCTTCATCTTTCGCAAAAAATTTACCTAGCTTAGGCACTATTTTGAATGAAAATTCATCGTAAATTTTTCTTAGAGGACTCCATATTTTAGAAAATTCTAGTATTACTAATTTTCCTCCTGGACACAGTACTCTATAAATCTCCTTCAAAGCCTTTTCTTTGTTAGTCATATTCCTAAGACCAAATCCAATTGTGACGCAATCAAAATAATTATTTGGGAATGGCAGCGCCTCTGCATCACATAGGATTGAAGGACTAATTTTACCTTGATTGATAAGTTTTTTTTTGCCTTCTTTTAGCATCGCTAGGTTTATATCGGTATTAAATATTTCGAAACTTTTATTTTTGTTTAAAAATTCTATGGAAATATCAGCTGTACCTGCTGCAATATCTAGGATTTTTGCATTATTTTTTAGGGGGGTTGTTTCAATTAGTATACTTTTCCATAAATGATGAAGACCCATAGACATTATATTATTCATCAGGTCATAGTTAGTTGCTACTGAATTGAATACTGCCCCAACTTTTTCACTTTTATCTTTTTTTGCAATAGTCTCATATCCAAAATGAGTGTCTTTTTTTTGATTCAAGTAGCCTTCCTCTTTATGCCTTGCGCATCTAGCTTTCCAATATACTCAAGCCAAAGTTGGTCATAATTTTTCGCTAAGTGATGTAAATACTCCCATGAATAAAGTCCAGTATCATGACCATCAGTAAATTTAATTTTAATAGCATAATTACCAACAGGATTTATCTCTGTAATATTAATATCCTCTTTTCCAATTTGAAGTACTGCTTGATCTGGACTGTGACCCTGAACCTCTGCTGAGGGAGAATAAACCCTGAGCATTTCACAGGATAGTTTACATTCCGTATTGTCATCAAATATTATCTCTAGCAGTTTTGATTTCTGATGAAGCTTAATTTCTTTTGGGGAAGGTGTATTTTCCATGGAATTTTAAATAAATTTAATACTAAATTTTAGCAGAAAATTTAGCTATTT
>CAYTWX010000003.1:0-25133 GCA_964442085.1 uncultured Methylobacillus sp.
CTTCAAGAATATTGGAGCAAAAATGGATGCGCCATTATCCAGCCATACGATATGGAGGTTGGGGCTGGAACATCCCATACAGCTACATTTTTAAGGGCTATCGGACCTGAGCCATGGAAAGCTGCTTATGTTCAACCAAGCAGAAGGCCAAAAGATGGGCGTTATGGAAAAAATCCCAATAGACTGCAGCATTACTATCAATTCCAAGTAGCCTTAAAGCCGTCACCTGAAAATATAGTTGATTTGTACATGAAATCTCTAGAAAATCTTGGATTTGATCTTAAAATAAACGATGTGAGATTGGTTGAAGATAACTGGGAAAATCCTACATTAGGTGCATGGGGTTTGGGCTGGGAAGTTTGGTTGAATGGTATGGAGGTGACTCAATTTACATATTTCCAACAAGTAGGTGGTATAGCATGCAAGCCTATAACTGGAGAAATAACCTACGGATTAGAAAGATTAGCGATGTATATTCAAAATGTAGATAGCATCTATGAAATACAATGGACGAAGAACTTAAAATATGGAGATGTTTTTCTTCAAAATGAGATTGAACAAAGTGCATATAACTTCGAGCATAGTGATACAGAATTTCTTTTAAGTGCTTTTTCTTCACACCAAAAGCAAGCAAGTTATTTAGTTGAAAATAATTTAGCTCTTCCTGCTTATGAGCAAGTTTTAAAAGCTGCTCATACTTTTAACTTATTAGATGCTAGAGGTATTATCGGCGTAACTGAAAGAGCTGACTATATTGGTAGGATTAGAACTATTTCAAGGCTAGTAGCTAATTCATATTTAGAAAGTCGAAAGAAATTAGGATTCCCTCTTGCAAAAAAAGATCATGCAGAGGAAGTCATTGCAGCTTTAAATAGCAAAAGAGATAACAAATGAATTTAGATAATCTACTCATTGAATTCGTGACTGAAGAATTGCCTCCAAACTCACTTAAAGAGCTAGGTGAAAAATTTGGACAGCTAGTCTCACAAGGACTACAAGAACAAAATTTCATAGAGAATGCCGATACAAGAGTCTATGCAACCCCAAGAAGGTTAGGTGTAAAAATATTAAATGTTGCAGAAAAAAGTAAGGATGAAAAAAAATTAATCAAACTAATGCCTACTAAGATTGGGTTTGATGAGAATAACAAACCAACACAGGCATTATTAAAAAAACTTAAATCTCTTAATGAATCAGCTGAAGCAGTTCAAAAAGTAATAAAAAAAACGGAGAAAAATCAGGAAATTTTATTTATCGAAAGAGAAATTTATGGGAAAACCCTAGAAGAAGTTTTATCTGAAATAATTAAAAATAGTATTAACAAGCTACCTATAAAAAAAATGATGTCCTATCAATTAGAGGATGGTTGGACTTCTGTAAATTTTGTCAGGCCAATAAAAAATTTACTGACCATCTACGGATCCAAGACATTAAAAGTTTCTTCACTAGGAGTTGTAGCTAATAATAATTCATTTGGTCACCGATTTGAATCTAAAAAAAGTATCTTAACTATTGATCATGCTGACAACTATGAAAAAATATTATTAGAAGATGGCGGGGTTATCGTAAACTTTAATAAAAGAAAAGAAAAAATACAGAAAGACATTGTTTCAACTACCGACTCATTCGATGAAAAACTTCATGTTGAAGATGATGAAGATTTATTAAATGAGGTCACTGCTTTAGTTGAAATGCCAAATATATTAACTGGCTCATTTGAGGAAAAATTTCTTAATGTACCTCAGGAATGTCTCATTCTCACCATGAAGACTAATCAAAGATATTTTCCTTTGTTTGACAGTAATAATAAACTCACCAATCATTTTATCATTGTTTCAAATCTTTCACCGAAGGATACAAATAATATAATTCAAGGAAATGAAAAGGTAATAAGGCCAAGGCTAGCTGATGCTGAATTCTTTTTTGAGCAGGATAAAAAAACTTCATTAAAATCTTTCTCTACAAAGCTAAATTCAATTGTTTACCATAATAAATTAGGTACACAGGCAGACAGGGCTTTAAGGGTTGCAGCAATATTAAAATATATTACTCATGAACTTAAATTTAATGAGAATATTAATTATGAAGAATATGCATTAATGTCCAAAGCAGATCTTTTATGCCTTATGGTTAGTGAGTTTCCTGAACTTCAAGGGGTCATGGGAGCAATATATGCTTCCAGAGATGAACAATATAAAAATATAGCACCAGCAATTGAAGATCACTATAAGCCAAAATTTTCAGGGGACTCGTTACCTAAAGATATATTTGGGAGTTATGCCGCTATTGCTGATAAATTTGAAACCTTGATTGGGCTATTCTCCATAAACGAGCAACCAACCGGAGATAAAGACCCATTTAGCCTAAGAAGAAACGCAATTGGAATAATACGTATATTGATAGAAAAAAATATACCACTTAATTTCTCTAGTCTTATTGATAAATATACTGAAGAAAAAAATCAAGTACGAGATAACTTAAAAACTTTTATTTATGATAGATTATCTAGCTACCTTAAAGATAGAAACTTTACCTCAAATGAGATTGATGCAGTTATTTCTTCAAGACCTAATTATCTAAACGATACTATAAAAAAACTTGAAGCTATTAAAGAATTTTCTAGTTTAAAGCAATCTAAGGATTTAGCTTCAACAAATAAAAGAGTTTCAAATATTTTAAAAAAATATACAGGGTCTATTCAAAAAGTTGATGAATCACTTTTAAATGAAATTGAAGAAATTAAACTTTTTAAAGCTATCACTAAGCTCGATCCTTTAATAGTTAAAGCTATAAATAATAAGAATTTTTTTGAAGCATTAGATTCCTTAGTTGCCTTAAAAGATCCGATTGATCAATTTTTTGAAAATGTTATGGTTAATTCTGAAAATGAGAAAATTAAAAATAATAGGCATAATTTATTAAAAATATTGCATACTTCTTTAAACAGTGTCGCTGATATATCTAAACTAGCTAATTAAAATAAATGAAAATTGTTATACTAGATAGGGATGGAGTTATAAATCAAGACAGTGTCCATTATATCAAAACGCCGAATGAATGGATCCCCATTCCTAATAGTCTTGAATCAATTGCTCGATTAAATCAGCATGGCTTCATTGTTGTGATTGCAACCAATCAATCTGGTATAGGAAGGGGCTTGTTTGATATAGAAACAATGAATGCAATCAACAAAAAAATGTTGGGCCTACTTAGTCACGTTGGTGGACATATTGATTCTATTTTTTATTGCCCTCATACTGCAGATGCAAACTGTAAGTGTAGAAAGCCCAAATCTGGAATGCTTGAGGAAATATCAATGCGCTATGGAATTAATTTAAAAAATGTTCCAGCTGTTGGAGATGCTACTAGAGACTTAGTGGCTTATAATTCTATTGGAGCTCAGCCGATCCTAGTTAAGACTGGAAAAGGTGAAGAAACATTAGAAAGTAACGCCTATCCCAAAAATACTTGGATATTCAACAACCTTTCAGAAGTGGTTGATAAAATACTTAAAAATTAAAATGATTCTAATAAGATCTTTCATCTTTCAAATAGGTATGTGGAGCTTTACAATTCCATTCACAGCTCTTGCAATTCTGACCTTCCCCCTTGGAGCAATTAGTCGATACAACTTTATCTCTATATGGGCTAAAACAATTTTATGTTGGCTAAAAATTACTTGCAATATAACTTTTAAGATAAAAGGAATTCAGAATATACCGAAAGAACCTTTCATGATTCTATCCAAACATCAATCAGCATGGGAAACAATTGCCTTCCAAAAAATCTTCCCTCCACAAGTCTGGGTGCTGAAAAGGGAATTATTATGGATTCCATTTTTTGGTTGGGGTCTGGCTATGACATCACCAATAGCAATAGATCGAAAAGCAGGGAAAAAATCCTTAAAACAAATGTTAGAACAAGGAATTGATAGGGTAAAAAAAGGTTTTTGTATTGTTGTTTTTCCAGAAGGAACAAGAACTAAACCAAAAGAAGTTGGTAAGTACCATATTGGTGGTGCTTGGTTAGCAGTAAAATCTAACATTAATATCTTACCCGTAGCACATAATGCTGGGTACTTTTGGCCTAAAAATTCTTTTATAAAAAATCCAGGAGAGATAACTGTATCAATTGGTCCCACTATTCAAACAGATAAAATTACTCCTGAAGAAGCAAATAAACTTTCAAAAAATTGGATTGAGTCAGAAATGTTAAAAATTAATGTTTAAGTTATCTGGTACTAAACAATTAAGACTATCTGATGGATCTTTAATTAAGTATGAATTAATAAAAAAATCTAGACGAAGTATTGGTATAAAAATTACCCCAAAAGGCCTTGTTGTATATTCGCCTTTATTAATGACAAAATATAGGATAGATCAATTACTTCAAACTAAATCAAAATGGATTCAAAAGAAATTACTTCTAACTATAAATGATGAAACTCCTTTTGAAATTAAGAATAGTTCGAAGTTTAAAATTTTTAATAAAGAAATAGTAATTATTTTAAAAGCAGGGATAAATAATATATCTATTAATGAAGAGCGATGCTTTATTAACTTTATAAATTTATCGGACGATACTAAATTAAAAAAATTTTTCTTAGTATGGATTAAAGAATATGCACTTAAGTACTTTACTAAGAGAGTTATTGACTTATGCAAAGAAAATAATTTGAATGTACGGGCTACATTAATTTCAAATGCTAAAACTAGATGGGGGACTTGTAATACTAGAAATGAAATTAGGTTAAACTGGCGATTAATTCAATCACCTCATTATGTAATCGATTATGTAATTTGCCATGAATTATCTCACTTGAAATATATGAATCACTCAAGTAACTTTTGGCAACAAGTCCAATTATTATTCCCAGAATATAAGAAAGCAGAGTTTTATTTGAAGGAAAACGGGTTTAAGCTTTACCGGTTAGACTAAATTAATTTTTTAATATCTTCAACGATTAATTTAACCTCTGAACCATAAGGATGGCGAACCCTAATTGCGCCATCTTTATCAAGTAAATATATGCCGGATGAATGATCAATCGTATACGAGTCTCCTTCTATAACTTTTTTTCTATAAACTTTAAACTGCTGAGCAATTTTTTCAATATTTTCTATAGTGCCAGTAAGGCCAGTAAATGAAGAATCGAATGAAGGCATATACTTGCTTAATATCTCTTGTGTATCCCTCTCAGGATCAAGTGAAATAAATAGAACTTCCAATTGATTTGAATTTTTTCCTAGCTCTGCTTTAATTTTTTTTAGTTCAATCATTGTTGTAGGGCATATGTCAGGGCAGCTAGCAAACCCAAAAAAAATTGCAACTACTTTTCCTTTAAAATCTTTTGTAGTTTTTGTTTCACCCTTGTGAGAAGTCAGTTCAAAATGAGAATCCCATTTAGCCTCTGTTAAATTTGATCCATTAAAAATCAAATTATTGTCCGAACAAGACAATAAAGTTGATAATAGTAGTAAAATAACAAAAAATTTATTCATGTATAGTTTCTTAAAAATTGAAATTCATTTTATCATGCTAACTAAGAGCCATTCAGGATATCCTGAAATAAGACAAAGAAATTTATTAAAAGTTTAAAGGGGCGTTATGGCAATACCACAGACAATGGAAGATCGTGATGGACTTATTTGGTTTAATAATAAGTTTGTACCTTGGCGAGAGGCTACAACTCACGTCTTAACCCATACACTTCACTATGGGTTAGGAGTTTTTGAGGGTGTAAGAGCATACGAAACAAGTAAAGGTGCTGCTATATTTCGATTAGAAGACCATACAAAAAGATTATTTAATTCTGCGCATATAGTAGGAATGCATTTACCTTTCACTCCTTCACAAATAAATCAGGCTCATAAGGATTCTATTAGTAAAAATAATTTAAAGTCAGGCTATATAAGACCTATGGCGTTTTATGGTGCGGAAGCAATGGGGATTTCTGCAAAGGAATTATCAACCAATCTAATAGTCGCTGCATGGAGTTGGGGTGCTTACATGGGGCAAGAAGCTCTTGATAATGGTATAAAGGTTAAAACATCATCTTTATCTAGACACCATGTAAATAGCACAATGACAAAAGCTAAGGCTAATGGTAATTACATGAACTCTATATTAGCTCACCAGGAAGCAACTAATGATGGCTACGATGAGGCGTTATTACTAGACACCCAAGGTTTTGTTGCTGAAGGAACTGGTGAAAATATTTTTATAGTTAAGAATGGTGCGTTATTTACACCCACTTTAACCAGTGCTTTAGAAGGCATTACAAGAGACACTGTTATAACCATAGCTAAAGGGCTAAGTGTAAATGTAACTGAGAAAAGTATCACTCGTGATGAGGTGTACACTGCTGACGAAGCTTTTTTTACCGGGACTGCCGCAGAAGTTACCCCCATTAAAGAGCTTGATGGAAGAGCGATCGGAAATGGCTCTAGAGGCCCCTTAACTGAAGAAATACAAAAAATTTACTTCGATACCGTTAAGGGTGAAAATCCCGATTACGAACATTGGTTAAGCTATATTGATTAGGAGTAATTAACTCCAGCTATCAAAATAAATAAATTTAAAATTCGAATTTATAGTTATAGACTTGATAATTTCCTTCATGTCTTTGTTATGGCTGTTAGTTGAAATTGAATAAGATCTTTCTTTTGAATTATTTAGCAAAGAAAAATTTTCTAACTCACTCTTTACTTGTTTCGCGACGGCTAAACCTGTATCTATTATATTAACTTCTGGCGCCATTATATTTTTAATAATATTTTTAATAAAAATGTAATGAGTGCAGCCTAAAACAATAGTATCAACTTCAGCTTTAATAAACGGGTTTAAATACTTTTGTATTAAATTTTTTGTAGGTAAATTGTTAATGTGTCCCTGTTCTATAAGCTCTACTAAGCCAGGACAAGGTTGTGTGTAAAATTTAATATCACCTGAATAAGTTTCGAGTAATGCAGAAAATTTAGCACTCTCGAGCGTTCCATTCGTTGCCAAAATACCAACTCTTTTACATTTAGTTGACTTGGTAGCTGGCTTTATTGCAGGCTCCATACCAATAATTGGAATTTGATATATATCTCGAAGCTCTATAATAGCTGCAGCAGTTGCAGTATTACAAGCAACTACAATTATTTTTGCAGATTTAGTATTAATTAAATAATCAATGATAACTTTTGATCGAAGTAAAATCTCATGATGACTCTTTAACCCATAAGGAGCATGTAAGGAATCCGCAATATAAGCTAAACTCTCATCTGGGAGTAAGCTTTGAATATGCGACATGACTGATATACCACCTATACCAGAGTCAAAAATTCCAATTGGTTGTATTTTTTTCATAACAAGTCTAATTATAGAGATAAAAATAATAAATAAAGTAGGTTAATGTAGAATAATGGACATGGATAAATATGGCAAATAGACTCTCAAAAATATATACACGCACTGGTGATAAAGGAAAAACTGGGCTAGCTGACGGCTCTCGAGTAGATAAATTTAATTCTCGTATTGAATCCCTAGGGAATATTGATGAATTAAATTCAATTATTGGGATTGTTTTAACAGAAAAGATACCTAATGATATGAAAGCTATTCTTGAGAGAGTTCAGCATGACTTATTTGATATTGGTGGTGAATTATCGATACCAAACCATATGGTAATAGATGAAAAAAAAATTGATTTCCTTGAGAACAGTCTTGATAAAATGAATAACGAGTTGCAACCATTAAAAGAATTTATTTTACCTGGTGGATCTAGAATTTCATCATATTGCCACCTAGCTAGAACAGTTTGCAGAAGGGTTGAGCGAAATTTATTCAAACTAGCTCAATCTGACAAAGTTAACGAAGCTTCACTGAAATACGTCAACCGCCTATCCGATATGCTATTTGTATTAGCAAGGTTTTTAAATAAAATAAATCAGCATAATGATATTTTATGGAAAAAAGAAATTTGATCACTACAATTCATGAATAGAAATCTTCTGAAGGTCATTCAAAAGAAAATTAACTCATTTTTTAAAACAAAAAAAATTGATCATAAGTTAATAAGTGATTCCGCTTTAAACACACTGGCAGTTCTTAAAAAAAACAAATATGAGGCTTTTATAGTGGGTGGAGCAATACGCGATATTTTAATGGGCTCTAGGCCTAAAGACTTCGATATTGCAACTAATGCAACTCCCGAGCAAGTCAGATCTATTTTTAAAAAATCTAGAATTATTGGAAGGAGATTTAAACTTGTTCATGTTATTTACGGTCGTGAAATTATAGAAGTCTCAACTTTTAGAGCAAAGCCATTACAAAAAATACACATGTCAAATGGTGTTCTAAAAGATAATGAATACGGATCTATTGAAGAAGATGCTGAAAGAAGAGATTTTACTATTAATGCACTTTATTACAATGTTGAAGAAAAAAAATTAATTGATTTTTATGGTGGCCTAAAAGATATTGAAAATCAAAAGTTACGACTTATTGGTAACCCAAAATTAAGATATAAAGAAGATCCAATTAGACTATTAAGGGCTATTCGTTTTGCGGCGAAATTAAAAATAAAAATTGATGGTGAAACGTTAAGTGAGCTGAAAAAATCTACCGACCTGCTTGAATCTGTTCCATACTCACGCTTATTTGACGAGATTATGAAATTATTTTTAACAGGGCATGCCGAAGATAGTATGGTGTTATTTAAAAAATATAAGCTGAGTTGCACTTATTTTCCAACATTAGCAAATGAAAATAAAACTTTCCAGGACTTCCTATCTCAAGCCCTTATAAATACAGACCTTCGTATTAAAAACGATCAATCTGTAAACCCAGGATTTTTTCTTGCAGTTTTCTTATGGCATGATGTTCAGAAATTATCAAAGAAATATAGTAAAAACTTTCCTCATCCATCTTTAGCTCTTAACAAAGCCATTGATGATGTTCTTTATAAGCAGGCTAAAATTTTTCCAATACAAAAAAGATTTTCAATTACGATGAGTGAGATTTGGAGGCTTCAGCCGAGATTTAAAGGTACATCAACAAAAAAAATCTACAGACTTTTAAGTCATCCAAGATTTAGAGCTTCATATGATTTCATGTTGCTTCGCTGTCAAGTTTCAGAAATTTCTAAATCTGAGGGTGTTTGGTGGACTAGTTTTATTGAATCAAATAAACAAGACCAAGATTTACTTATTAATAAAAAAAAACATTAAAAAGATGAGTATTATTTTTATTGCTTTAGGGAGTAACCTAGATAATCCAAAAAAACAGGTCGAAGATGGTATGTTATTTGTTAGTAAGATAAATGGGGTCACCCTTTTAAATAAATCATATCTTTACGAAACTTATCCAGTAGGGTTTTTAGACCAGCCTAACTTCATTAATGCAGTAATAAAAATTGAATCAGACCTAAGTCCTCAGAAACTCCTAGATAAACTTTTAAAAATTGAAAATATCGCTGGTAGAATTAGAATCAATAAAAATGGTCCTAGGACTTTAGATTTAGATATTCTTTTATTTGATGATTTAATTTTGAATGAAAATAATTTAGTTATCCCACACCCAAGAATGCACGAGAGACTTTTTGTATTAATGCCGCTAAATGATATTGACAGTGATATTGTGTTACCAAAGCTCGGCCCAATAAAGCATATAATGAAAATATTAGCTCCAGAAAATATTACCAGGATTGAATAGTTTGAATATTTTTAATAAATACCCATACATCGTAGTTGAGGGTCCGATAGGTTGTGGAAAATCTACCTTAGCTAGACTATTATCTAATAAATTTAGCGCTAATATGTTCACGGAAAAAGCTGATCGTAATCCTTTTCTACCAAAATTTTATGAAGATATGAAGCATTACGCTTTATCCACTCAACTTTTCTTTCTTTTTCAGAGAGCAGAACAAATTAACGAGCTGAACCAGAAAGATTTCTTTAAAAGTGGGATTATCGCTGACTTTTTTCTACAAAAAGACCCGATATTTGCAAACCTTAACTTAGATAATGAGGAGTTAAAGCTTTACACTCAAATTTATAATCACCTACATCCTAAGGCTCCTGTTCCTGATTTAGTAATCTACCTTCAGACACCTGTTGACCTTCTTCGAAAGCGCGTTGAAAAAAGAAATATCCCATATGAGCAAAGAATATCAACTGAGTATTTAGAAAAAATTGCTGAGTCATATAGCAACTATTTTCACAATAACCATCATTCTAGAGTTTTAATTATTAATAATGAAAATCTTGACCTCTTAGAAGATTCGTCAGCATTAAATTTATTAGTAGAGAGAATTCATCAGATCAATAGTATAAGAGAATTTTTTAACCCAAAATTAATATAACTATGCGTAACCTAAAAAAATTATTTACTAAAAAAAATATTGTCATTATCACTTGTTATGACGCATCCTTTGCATCTTTTTTATCAAATACTGGTTGCGATGCTTTTTTAGTTGGAGATTCTTTAGGTGTTTTGATAAAAGGCCAATCATCTACTCGTGAAGTAAAAATGAACGAAATTATTTATCATACAGAATCTGTAAGAAGAGGGTCTTCCATTATGCCAATAATTAGTGATATGCCTATTAATTCATATCTTAATAAAAATATGGCTTTAAAGAATGCCAAGCTTCTTATTGATGCAGGTGCAGATATTGTGAAAATTGAGGGGGCGGATGAACATACACTTAAAATTGTGAAACACCTTAGTACAAATAAAATTCAAGTTTGTGGGCATATTGGGTCAATGCCTCAAATCAACAAAATTAAAAAGTTAGTTGATGACAATTTACTTGTTATAGCAAAAAAACTTGAAGATGCTGGCTTAAGTATGGTTGTAATGTCGATGACTTCAATGTTAAACGATAAAAATATTACTCGCGAGCTATCAATACCAACTATAGGCTTTAGATCTTCATCTTTTTGTAATGGTGAAGTAGAATTATTATATGATTTGCTCGGTATCTCAGAGGCATCGCTATCAAATAATAAAAATCAGATAATCCCATCAAATATGTTTTTAAAATTAAATAAATTTATTAAAAGAGTTCATGATCGAGAGGTCTAATGAAAATAATCAAGTCACCTCTAGATCTCAAAAAGCATTTAAAAGAATTGGAAAATATTTTTTTAATTCCAACTATGGGTAATTTGCACGAAGGGCACTTATCATTAATAAAAGAAGCTAAGAAAATAAGTGACAACATTATTCTTACGATATTTGTTAATCCCATTCAATTTAACTCTAATAGCGACCTTGAATGTTACCCAAGAACATTAGACCTAGATATAGATTTATTAAAAAAAACTGGTGTCTCGATATTATTTAATCCATCTGTGAAAGATATCTACCCAACAGATTCAAATCTATCCTACAAGCTGCCAATAATTTCTAATCAATTATGTGGGAAATCCCGACCAGGACATTTTAAGGGTGTTGTTACAATTATTGATAGGCTGTTTAAATTAATAAAGCCATCATATGCAATTTTTGGTAAAAAAGACTACCAACAGTTATTCCTAATTAAAAAATTTGTCCTTGATTGCAGATTACCTATAAAAATTATAGAAGCTAAAACCATTAGAGGTAATAATAGTCTTGCACTAAGCTCTAGAAACAACCTTCTCACTGATAAAGAAATGGTATCTGCAGCAGCATTGCATAAACAACTAAAAATATGTACAGAATCAATACTAAATGGTGCAAAAATTAATGATGCTGAGCTTGAAGCTCAAAATAGTTTAATTAATGCAGGTTGGAAGTTGGATTATTTTGAAATAAGGAGGCAAACTGATCTAAAAAAACCAAGTTATAATGATTCAAAGTTAGTTGCACTTGGTGCCGCGACATTTGCAAAGGTAAGATTGCTTGATAATATAGAATTTTGCATCCCAACAACTAAATGACTATAATGTCATGCTTAAAACTAATACTGTAACTAATATGCAAAGAATAATGCTTAAATCTAAACTTCATCGAGTCTCAGTTACACACTCTGAGCTGGAATATGAAGGCTCATGCGCGATTGATGTATCACTTCTCGAAGCTGCAAACATTAAAGAATATGAGCAAATATCAATTTACAATATAACTAATGGCCAACGATTCACCACGTACGCTATTCAAGCAGAAAATAATTCTGGAATTATATCTATCAATGGTGCTGCAGCTCATAAAGCAGATCCTGGTGACAAACTAATTATTGCTACATTCGCAAATTATAACGAAATAGAACTTGAGAAATATCAACCACTTTTAGTTTATGTTGACCCAAACAATAAAATTACTATTACTAAAAACTCAATTGCAGTTCAAGCAGCATAAGTTATAAAAATTGATATCAATTAAAAATATTAAAGATAATGTAATAAATGCTTTAGAGGATATTAAAGCATTTGACATAGTATCGATAGATATTCGCAAGCAAGCAACTATTGCCGATTATATTGTAATCGCAAGTGCTAACTCATCCAGACAAGCTAAAGCTCTAGCTAATAATGTAAAAGATGCTATGCAAAAAATAAATGTTCCTTTGATTGGTATCGAAGGTGAATCCGGAAGTGAATGGGTCTTAGTAGATGTGGGCGATATTATTATTCATATTATGACTCCCACAACAAGAGCTCATTACAATTTAGAAGAGCTGTGGGTATCTGAAATTAAAAAGTGATACTAAAAATTGAAAATAAAAATTATTTCAATAGGCAACAATCCCCCCAAGTGGGCTCAAGATATAATTCTGGAATACACTTCTAGATTTAAAGATCATTTCAAAATTGAATTAATAGAAATAAAGTCAGATAAAAATATTAAATCTATAAAGCAAAAAAAGATAGTAGAAGCTCAAAAGATTCTAAAATTTTTAGACAACGATTACATTATCTCACTTGATGAAAAGGGTTCATCTTGCTCTTCAAAGGCTTTGTCAAAAAAATTATCTAACTGGATGCAAAACTTTCCAAAGCTAGCATTTGTTATTGGTGGCGCAGATGGTTTAGATAATACAATTCTAGAATATTCAAGCTGGGTTTGGAGTCTATCTAGCCTTACACTGCCTCATAACCTCGCAAAGGTTATCTTAGTAGAGCAGCTTTACAGGGCATCAACAATTTTAAACAACCATCCATATCACCGTGAATAATAAAAATAAGAATAGCCTTGTCTGGCTAAGAAGAGACCTTAGGCTTTATGACCATAATGCACTCTACCAAGCTTTGAAAAAATCAAATGCTGTATATTGTTGCTTTATTTTTGATACCGAAATTCTAAAGAACCTAAGTAATAAAAATGATCGTAGAATTGCTTTTATTTGGAACTCCCTTAGAGAGATAAAAACAAATCTTAACAAGCTCGGTTCTGATCTTATTGTAGAGATTGGTGATCCTGTTTCTATAATCCCCTCTTTAATCGAAAAATATAAGTGTGATGCACTTTTCTTAAATAAGGATTATGAGCAATACGCAATAAGTAGAGATAATAAAGTTGCTGAAAAATTAAAAAAAAGTAAAGTTGGATTTCATAAATACAAAGATCAAGTTCTTTATGAAGACAAAGAAATATTAACCCAAAACGATAGTCCTTATACTGTTTTTACCCCGTATAAAAATAATTATCTTAAGAAACTTTTAATTGAAGGTATCAATCAATATGATTGTGATCTTTATATGAGCAACCTAGCAAAGTTTGATTCTGAAAATTTTCCAACAATTCAAGAAATTGGTTTTGAGGAATCAAACCTATTGTCAATGAAGGTACCACTTGGTACAAAAGGTGGGCTAAGCCTAATCAATGATTTTAAGAAAAGAATTAAAAATTATAATACCGAAAGAAACTTTCCAGGGATAAAAGGTGTGTCATATCTTTCAGTTCATAATAGATTCGGTACTGTGTCAATAAGACATCTAGTGAAGATAGCACTTAATGATAATTCTGAAGGATCGTCTACGTGGCTTAATGAGTTAATTTGGAGAGATTTTTATTTTCAAATACTATCAAACTTTCCTCATATCCAAACTGGAAAAGCTTTTAAAAATAAATACAACAACCTTATATTTGAAAATGATGAAAAAAAATTTAGTGCTTGGAAGAAAGGTTCTACAGGCTTTCCAATTGTAGATGCAGGGATGCGCCAATTAAATTCTACAGGATATATGCATAATCGATTAAGGATGATTATTGCTTGTTTTCTAGTAAAAGATTTGCTAATTGACTGGCGGTGGGGAGAAAAATATTTTGCTGACAATTTAATTGATTATGACTTTTCTGCAAACAACGGTGGATGGCAGTGGGCTGCATCCACTGGATGCGATGCACAACCATATTTTAGGATATTCAACCCTACCCTTCAGTCAGAAAAGTTTGATCCAGATGGAAAGTTTATAAAAAAATATATACCTGAGTTAGAGCTTCTTGATAAAAAAGAAATCCACCAACCATCAGTTTTTTTTAATAAATCACCAGACAGTTTTCCGATAGAGCTTGGGGTTAATTACCCCTTCCCAATAGTAAATCATGCAGAGCAGAAAATTAAAATCATGTCTATATTTAAAGCTGTCGAATAGATGTTGTTTTTATACTACAATATTGCCAATATCCTATTGTTTAAAGCTTTTTTAATAGACTTAAATACAACAATAATGGATAATATGAATTCTATGAGATTATCTAAATTACTAATTATTATTGTGGTTATATTTCAAATAACAGGATGTGCATCTCATGCAAACAAAGATCCTCTAGAAAACATCAATCGAGTAGTCTACAAATTTAATGATGTTGCAGATACTGCAATTATTAAGCCAGTTTCAAAAGGGTATCAAGCTATTGCTCCGAATTTTGTTGTGAAAGGTATAAATAATTTTTTCAACAATATTAAGGATGTGGTGACTGTTATAAATGATTTATTACAATTCAAAATACAACATGCAGTAAACGATACTGGAAGAGTCCTGGTTAACAGTACTATTGGTCTTTTAGGCTTTATTGATGTTCATTCAATAAATGGTGGGGAACGTAGAAAAGAAGATTTTGGACAGACACTTGGTCATTGGGGTGTAGGTCAAGGGGCATATCTTGTTCTACCATTTATAGGGCCTTCCACTACTCGGGATGCTGTTGGATTTATAACAGATACAATAGCGTTTGACCCTATTAGTTACATGAATAACGTAAGAGCTAGAAACCAATTACGCATAATACAGTTAATTGATGCTCGAACTGAGCTTCTTAACGCATCCTCAATCTTGGATGACGCCTCATTAGATCCATACGCATTTCAAAGGGATGCATACCTTCAATATAGAGAAGCTCTTTTAAATGATAATCCTGCTGGTGAAATTGACTATTCAGATACTGCTGATGTCCATTATGACTTCGAAGCATATACTGAAGAATTCGACAAAATACCTACAAAAATCCCCGAAGTAAAAAAAATCTCCCTAATTAATTAATTTCAAGAATTAGTTGCAACTGTCATAGGTTCAATCATTATAGAGCCAGTGTATTTTGAGCTATTTGAATAAACGTCACTCCCTATAGCCTTAATGTTTAATAGCATGTCTTTCAAGTTACTTGCAATTGTAATTTCTTCAACAGCATGTTGTATCTTTCCTGACTCAATCCAAAATCCAGCCGCACCTCTTGAGTAGTCTCCGGTTACCATATTTAGCCCATGCCCTAAAAGCTCTGTAACAAGAAGGCCTTTATCAACCCCTTGGATTAGCTGTTCAAGAGTATTTTTGGACGGGCTTACAATGAGATTATGTGAGCCCCCAGCATTTCCAGTAGTCTTCATGCCTAACTTTCTAGCACTATAAGAAGACAGTAGGTAGCTCTGAAGGTGACCTTTATCCATAATGCTTCTCTCATTCAAACGGACACCATCCATATCAAAATTAGAGCTTGCATGTCCTTTTTTTAAAAATGGGTTTTCAATAATTGATAAAGCATCAGATGCTATTTTGGTGTTTATTGAATTTAATAAAAAAGAAGTTTCACGGTATAAGTTACCGCCAGAAATAGCAGAAATTAATGAAGAAATGATAGAGGTAGCAATCGGTGCTTCAAATATTATAGGGTATTTTCCGGTTTTAATCGGCCTAACACCTAAACGTTTAACAGCCCTTGAAGCCGCATCTCTCCCAATCAATTGAGGCTCCTTAAGATCACTGAAATGTCTCTCTGAGCTATAGCTATAATCTCTTTGCATTCCTAAATCATCCTTAGCTACCACAGAGCAACTCAAAGAGGATCTAGACGTTGGATACCCTCCAGAAAAGCCTGCAGAGTTCAAGTATACAAATAAATTTTCTGAAGTACTCAATTGAGCTCCTTCAGAGTTAGTTATTCTCCTATCAAATTTTAAAGCCTCTTCTTCACACTCAATGACTTTTTCAATCATTAAATCTTGGGAATCAAAATAAGAGTTATAAATATTTAAATCCTTAATATCCGAGCAATATAAACTTGAATTTGCTAAACCAAATGCTTTGTCTTCTGCAGTGTATTTAGCAATCTGACATGCTGCGTCAACGCAAGACTCAAGAGCAATCTTACTAAAATCAGAAGTTGATGCAATGCCTTGACGGTGCCCATAAAAAACCGTGACACTTAAACTTTTACCATTATTTAGCTCCACAGTCTCTAAATGCGCCATACGAGTTGAAATGGTTTTGCCTGTACTAACACTGATTTCAACTTCCGCAGCAGAGGCGCCATTATTTTTTGCTAGGTCTAAAACTTGATTTGAAATTGAATACAAATCGTCTTGAGAAAGGTTAAGGAGTTTCATGTTCATAAAAAATACTTTGTTTAAAGCTGATATCATACAATATCATAGAAAGAATTAGGCATTAACTCATGTTAGAAGAAGATAAAGAAATTATTGTTAGTAAAACTGAATTGAAAAAAGACTCAAAAAAAATTCAGGATTTTGGTAGGAAAATATCTCAATTAACTATAAAAAATATAGAAAGATTTAAATTTTCATCTAATACTCATAATGCAATCATAGATCTCAAAAATTTAAAATCAAATTCGGCCAAAAAAAGACAAGTTCAATATGTAGGAAAACTTCTGAGGGAGACTGACTTGACTCATGCTTTTTTAACTATGAAGCATTTGAAAGTTAGCTCGCAAAAAGAAATACAAAAAAACCATACAATTGAAAAGTGGCGAGATAAATTATTAAGTAGTGCTGAATCAACAACCGAATTTTTTGATGAATACCCGAATATTGATAGGCAATCGGTAAGGCAAGTAATTAAAAATGCTCAAAAAGAAAAAAAAGAAGAAAAACCTTCCAAGCATTCGAGACAACTTTTCAAGCTTATCAAGGCTATTGTTGGTTAAATTATTTTGCTAAAGTTTAACGCTAACTTTAGACTGCTTACCGTTTCTTATATAGCCAAGCTCAATTGATTTACCTTTGTTTTTCTTGATAGCATTGATTAAATCATCAGGATTTTCAACTAATTTCCCACTAACTGAAGTAATGCTGTCATTTTTTTGAACTCCTGCATTTTCTGCTGGTGATCCTTTTATGACAGCAATCACCTGAACCCCCTGAACTGACTTTGGATCTGAATCAGATTTCAACTTAATAAAATGAGCACCGAATGTTGGCTTTGGTAATTTAACCCAATATGTCGCATTGATTTCATATCTAACATTTTTATCGACTAAATCTTCTTCATTTATTTCAATCTCAGTTAAATTCCCTACCTCTTTAACCCGATTAGCTTCCCTAGCCTTTGCGCGAGCTTTTTTAATCATCGTAGCGCGACTAGCGTCATTAATTTGACGATCATATACCAATACCATATCCGCCTTAATTGATTTAGCATGCTTAAGAGCAAAATTTGGTGAAATATTCGGACCAGTAAAGTTTGAATGGCCCATCATGTCAAATCCTTTCTCAAGCATCTTAATATTATCTGTTGTTCTCTCCCAACCTCTCATAATTTTTGTATCAGGGTTTTTTGAAAAAGATTGGAATCCTTTAGGGCTTTGTGTCTGATAATTTTTTATAAAAAGATTTTCATCACTAAATGCGATGTTTGAAATAAAAAATATTAAGGAAATAAAATATTTTATGTATGATTTTTTCATAGTAAACCTTGTTGAAATGTTAATATTATTTAATTATCTACTAAAGAGACATATTAGTGAAAGAAAGATTCATTAAAATTGGTTTAATTTCTATAAGTGATCGTGCATCATCTGGGCAATATATTGATGAAGGATTACCTAATCTTAAAAACTGGCTTACCGATGTGCTGATTAAACCATTCACCTTAGAAGAAAAAATTATTCCTGATGATATAGAGCTTATTAAAAATACTTTAAAAGAGCTATCCGATAAAAAAAATTGTGATCTAATTCTTACAACCGGAGGAACAGGTCCTGCAAAAAGGGATGTAACACCTGAGGCAACACTAAGTATTGGAGATAAAGAAATGCCAGGCTTTGGAGAGCAAATGAGACAAATTAGTTTAAATTTTGTACCTACAGCTATATTGTCGAGACAAGTTGCAGTGATTAGAAATAAAACGCTAATTATTAACCTTCCTGGTCAACCTAAAGCTATTGTGGAAACATTAGAAGGGTTAAAAGATAAAGATGGCAATTTATTGGTTCCAGGTATATTTTCTGCCGTACCCTATTGCTTAGACCTAATTGGTGCTCCTTATATTGAGACTGATGAAGTAATACTAAAATCTTTTCGCCCTAAGAAGAAATAGAATGTCTCCTGAGTTCTCACTAATTAATAAATATTTCAACTCACATAGTACTAAAGCCTATAAAGGGATTGGTGATGATGCAGCATTAATTAAAAAAGATAATAATTATTTGTGGGCTATCTCAACTGATATGTTGAATGAAAAAATTCACTTCCTTCCAGACACCAACCCTTTCAACTTAGGATGGAAAGCTCTTGCAGTAAATATTTCTGATATATATGCAATGGGCGGTACCCCTAAATTTGCTTTATTAGCTATTGCTTTGCCTGAGATAAAATCTCTTTGGCTTAAAAAATTCTCCGATGGACTATTTAGCTGTGCAAAAAAATATAATGTTGATTTAATTGGTGGAGATACTACAAAAGGACCCCTTTCAATCAGTATTTGTATTTTAGGTGAAGTTCTTAAAAAAAATGTACTCCTAAGATCAAATGCAAAAAAAAATGATGATATTTGGGTAACTGGAGAATTAGGCTTAGCCGCACTCGGGCTTGCAAACCTTCAGAAGAAAATTAAACTGCCTCAAGCCTTAACCAAAAAGTCCATCAGAGCTCTAGAAAAACCAATACTTAATGATTCAATAGTTATCAGTATGGCAAAGCTTAGTCATTCGGCAATTGATATATCTGATGGGTTTTTAGCAGACCTAGGACACATTCTAGACGCTTCAAAAGTTGGTGCTGATATTTTATTAAATGATGTCCCTATTAACCCATGGATAAAAAAGAATAAATTATTCGATATGGCTTTAACTGGAGGGGATGATTACCAATTACTTTTTACTTCTCCTAAAAAAAATCGGAGTAAAATCTGTCTAATCAATAAAAAATCACCAATAAAATTGACAAGGGTTGGTGAAATAAATGACAGGAGATATTTAAAGGTTATCAATGATAACGGTATGGTGTACAAAGTTAAAAAAAATGGGTTTGATCATTTTGAAACCAAATAAATTACTATATAAAAATTTATCAGCTTTCTTAGCGCTCGGTTTTGGTACGGGATTATCAAAAAAAGCTCCCGGCACTATTGGTACTTTAGTAGCATTACCATTTTTCTTTTTTTTACAACTTCTTCCTGAATATTTAATTTATTTATTTATTGTTACTTTGTTTTTTGTTGGCGTGTATGTTTCCGATAAAACTAGCCAAGCTTTAGGGGTGAGCGATCCTTCTAGTATTGTGATTGATGAAATTGTAGGATTTTTATTGTTACTCATTCTAATCGCTTATCCACTTATAGGGACTAAAATTTTAATTACTGATTATAATTTTGTTTTAGCATTTATTTTATTTCGTATATTTGATATATGGAAGCCCTTCCCTATAAATTTTCTCGAGCAAAATTATAAAGGTGGTTTTGGCATCATGATCGATGATGTTGGCGCTGCCATATATGCTTATATAATATTTATACTTATTAATTATGCAATCTAAAGATATTATAAAATTAACTCGAGTACTAGGAGATAAATTTTTAACGAAAAAATTAATTCTAACGACAGTTGAGTCCTGCACTGGTGGATTGCTAGCTGCAGAAATTACAAATATTCCTGGCAGCTCACTTTGGTTTGATAGAGGTTTTGTTACCTATAGCAACCAATCCAAAATTGATTGTGTAGGTGTAAAACAAGATACCTTAGAACAATTTGGTGCGGTTAGCCAACAAATTGCTAATGAGATGGCTCTGGGTGGTGTTGAAAAAAGTGAAGGGAATACCGGATTAAGTATTACAGGAATTGCAGGGCCCTCTGGCGGTTCTTTAAAAAAACCTGTGGGGACTATTTTTTTTGGAATCGCTCAAAAAGAAAATATTATTTTTGAGCATCAAGCACTCTTTAAGGGAAATAGAGCAGAAATAAGGGAAAAAGCTCTTCTATTTGCATTAAATCAATTATTGGCGCTTACCTTATAGCAACAAATATGAAATAATTAACTGTTAAAAAATTATTAATCAAAGGCGACTATTAAATGGATGAAAATAAGAAAAAAGCATTAGATGCTGCTCTAGCTCAGATAGAGAAACAGTATGGTAAGGGTTCAGTAATGCGGATGGATGATAGTCAAGTGGTTGAGGGTATTCAATCAGTTTCTACTGGCTCATTAGGGCTAGATATAGCTCTTGGTATTGGTGGATTGCCTCGAGGACGTGTAGTTGAAATTTATGGGCCTGAATCATCAGGTAAAACTTCGTTAACATTATCAGTTATTGCAGAAATGCAGAAGCTCGGCGGAACAGCTGCATTTATAGATGCTGAGCATGCCTTAGATACTCAATATGCAGCTAAGTTAGGAGTTAAAATTGAAGACCTCTTGGTTTCCCAACCTGATACGGGTGAACAAGCTCTTGAGATTACTGATATGTTAGTAAGGAGTGGCTCTGTAGATATGATAGTTATAGATTCAGTTGCTGCGCTAACACCAAGAGCAGAAATTGAAGGTGATATGGGTGACTCGCATATGGGGTTACAAGCTAGATTGATGTCGCAAGCGTTGAGAAAATTAACAAGCCAAATACAAAGAACAAATACTTTAGTTATCTTTATTAATCAATTAAGAATGAAGATTGGTGTAATGTTTGGAAACCCAGAAACTACTACTGGCGGTAATGCATTAAAATTTTATGCATCAGTCCGTTTAGACATAAGACGAATCGGAGCCATCAAAAAAGGTGATGAAGTTATTGGGGCTGAGACAAGGGTGAAAGTTGTGAAAAATAAAGTAGCTCCACCATTCAAAAAAGCAGAGTTTGATGTGCTGTATGGAGAAGGTATTTCTTTAGAAGGTGAAATTATCGATGAGGGAGTTAATCTTGATTTGGTAGAAAAAGCTGGATCATGGTACAGCTATAAAGGTGAAAAAATTGGTCAAGGTAAAGATAATGCTAGAGAATACCTAAAGAATAATCCAAAGATTTCAAAAGAAATCGAAAACTTAGTCAGAGATCAATCCAGCCTAACTCCAGGTGACAAAAAAATAGAGAAGGAAGATAATCAAGCTGACGGATAAACAAAATAAAGATCAGGTTCAACTAAAAAAACGGGCCCTTTACTACTTAGGTAAAAGAGATTATTCAAGAATAGAATTAAGAAATAAAATTTTAAATTACTCTGAATCCCTTAGTATTAGTAAAGTTGATTTGGAATTAGTTTTAGATGAGCTAGAAAATAAAGATTGGTTGTCGGATGACAGATTTACTGAGCAATTTGTTTTATCAAAGAAAAGAAAGTTTGGTGCTCGTAAAATTGCACATGAGCTTAAATTGCGTGGAGTAGGCGAATCAATAATAAACCGTGTTCTTGGCGAAATTAAAGATGATGAATTTTTTTTAGCTAAGAAGATATGGGAGAAAAAATTTAACCAGTTTCCTATTACAATTGATGAGAAGGCTAAACAAATTAGATTTATGCAAAGTAGAGGTATTGAAGCTTCAATAATTCATCAAATTTTATCTGGTAAATCACCTGAATTTTTATGAAAACAAGAAAAAAAATAATTACAACAGAACAAATTAGATCTTTGTTTATTGATTTTTTTAAAGACAAAGGGCACACAGTTGTTCCATCAAGTAGCTTAATCCCTCATGGAGATAAAACTCTTTTATTTACAAATGCTGGAATGAATCAATTTAAAGATACATTTCTAGGTATTGACAATAGAAAATATTCAACTGCTACTTCAAGTCAAAAATGTGTTCGTGCGGGTGGAAAGCATAATGATTTAGAAAATGTTGGGTACACAGCCCGACACCATACATTTTTTGAGATGTTAGGTAATTTTAGTTTTGGGGACTACTTTAAAGAAGAAGCTATTCAATATGCATGGGAACTATTAACAAAAGTATATAAAGTACCAGAAGAAAATTTATTAGTGACTGTCTATGAGGATGATCAAGAAGCTTACGATATTTGGTCAAAAATAATTGGCATCTCAGATAAAAAAATTATTAAAATTGGAGACAATAAAGGTTCTAAGTATGCATCTGATAACTTTTGGATGATGGGAGATACTGGGCCTTGTGGGCCTTGTACTGAAATTTTTTATGATCATGGAGATACAATATCTGGTGGCCCTCCAGGGTCTAAGGATGAGGAAGGTGATCGTTATATTGAAATTTGGAATTTAGTGTTCATGCAATATAATCGTGATGAAAATGGAAAAATGAAAGCCCTTCCAAAAACAGCTGTAGACACAGGTATGGGCTTAGAGAGAATTACAGCAGTACTTCAAGATGTTCATTCAAACTATGAAATTGATTTATTTCGTGAAATTATTATTAAAGTGATGGAAGTTACTAATATTAAAGATAACAACCATCCTTCTTTAAAAGTTATTGCGGACCATATTCGTGCTGCGACATTCTTAATATCAGATGGAGTGATGCCTTCTAGTGAAGGGAGGGGTTATGTGTTGAGAAGGATTATTAGAAGAGCTATACGTCATGGTTATAAATTAGGGTGTAGAGAAGTATTTTTTTTCAAAATAGTCCCTACTTTGACTAGTTTAATGAAAACTGCCTACCCAATTAGTGAAGATAAAATAAAAATAATAATGAGTGAAATAAGACTAGAAGAAGAACGATTCTTTGAAACTATTGAAAATGGAATGCTTATTCTTGAAGATTCTATACAAGATATAATTAGTATGAAGAAAAAAATATTGCCAGGGACTTTAGCCTTCAAACTCCATGATACATTTGGTTTTCCTTTGGACTTAACCGCAGATATTTGTCGAGAAAATAACTTAAGCGTAAATGAAAAAGAATTTGAGAAAGAAATGGAGAGTCAAAAAAATAGAGCTCGTGAGGCGGGGAAATTTACAGGGAAAGTTGTGCTTGATTATGAAGGAAAAGATACGGTATTTATTGGTTATGACCAGACTGAAGCTCAAGTAAAAATTGATGGAATATTTAAGGACAATAGCCCTTGTAGCATTCTTAATGATGGCGACGAGGGAGTTATTATTTTAAATCAATCTCCTTTTTATGCTGAATCTGGTGGTCAAGTTGGAGATATTGGAATAATACAAGCTAAGAATTTTGAGTTTATTGTAAGTGATACTTTTAAATTTAATGGGAGTATTTTTGGGCATGCAGGTTATGTTCAATCTGGAAAAATAAATTTAAACGATAAAGCTAATGCAGTTATAAACATAAGTCATAGAAGTAATATTAAAAGAAATCATTCAGCCACCCATCTACTTCACAAAGCGCTAAAAATTATTCTTGGTGAGCATGTTGAGCAAAAAGGTTCATTAGTTGATAGCGTAAAAACACGTTTTGATTTTTCTCATAACAAAGCACTAAACTCTAAAGAAATTAAAGAGGTAGAGTTAATTGTCAATTCAGAGATTTTACAGAATCAAGTAACGCAGACTCGCCTCATAAAAATAGAGGAAGCTGAAAAGGAAGGGGCTATGATGCTATTTGGAGAAAAGTATGATGATCAAGTTAGAGTCTTAAATATTGGTAACAGTTCTGAATTATGTGGTGGTACCCATGTCGATAGCACAGGTGATATTGGGCTTTTTAAGATTCAATCAGAAGTTGGAGTTGCTTCAGGAATTAGGCGAATTGAAGCTACAACTGGGTATAATTTAATTGAAATTATAGAGCAACAAAAAACCATACTGGAAAAAGTAGCTGCGGAATTAAATACTGGGACTCAGGATATTCCTATAAAGCTAAATCAACTGTTATCTCAAATTAAAGATAACGAAAAAGTGATCTATAATTTAAAATCAAAAATTGCTTCAAATGAAGGTGATGGACTTTTAGACAAAGTTATTAAAATTAAGAACTACTCTTTTTTAGCCGAGGTAATTAATGATCAAGATTCAAACCAATTAAGAGAAATGGTAGACAAATTAAAACATAATCTCAAAAGTGCCGTTATAATACTTTGTACAATTGCTGAAGGTAAAATTTCTTTCGCTGTTGGTGTAACAGATAATTTAACAAATGAAATAGATGCTGGTAAAATTGCAAAATTGTTAGGTGAAGGCGTAGATGGAAAAGGTGGCGGGCGGAAAAATATGGCAATGGCTGGCGGTACAAATGTTAAAAAAATACCGGAAGCGCTGCTTCTTGTTCAAGAAAATCTTAAGAAATAAACTATAAAATATGTCAATTATTGTTCAAAAATTTGGTGGGACCTCTTTAGCCAATCCTAAAAAAATTAAAGCTGTTGCAGAAAAAGTTGCAAAATTTGCTTCGCAAGGGCATAAAATTGTAGTCGTTGTGTCTGCAATGTCTGGTGAAACAAATAAATTAATCAATTTAGCTAATGAAATGATGTCCTCTCCAGAGCCACGTGAAATCGACAGTATTATTTCAACTGGTGAGCAAGTAACAAGCGGCTTAACAGCATTAGCATTAATAAATTTGGGA
>CAYTWX010000004.1:0-24339 GCA_964442085.1 uncultured Methylobacillus sp.
TGAACATGTGTTTCAATTCCAATTACAATATCCCAATCCATTAATCTATTCCTTTTGGGCTTTTTAAGTGCCAATCTGTATTCTTCTGATAAATGTGCGCGGCATTCAAAATATTAGCTTCTTCAAAGTGATTACCTATCAACTGAAGCCCAACAGGAAGTCCGTCAACGAAACCTGCTGGAATACTCATAGCTGGCAATCCTGCTAGGTTTGTTGAAATTGTAAAAATATCTTGCATATACATTGCTAGAGGGTCTTCTTGTTTCTCTCCGGACTTGAATGCTATAGAGGGTGCAGAAGGTCCCATAATTACATCACATTTTTCATAAGCAACTTTAAAATCATCAGAAATTAATCGTCTAATTTTTTGAGCCTTGAGATAATAAGCATCGAAATATCCCGCACTCAATACATAAGTACCTATTAATATTCTTCTTTTTACCTCACCTCCAAAACCTTCTTGGCGAGTCTTAAAATACATTTCCGTCAAATCGTCGTACTCTTTAGTTCTATATCCATATCGCACCCCATCGTACCTTGATAAATTACTAGATGCCTCTGCTGGTGCTATTACGTAATATGCAGGAATAGATAAATGATTATTTGGTAAAGAAATATTAACAATTTTTGCTCCCAACTTCTCATATTGTTTTAATGCTTCTTCTATCACTTTCTGAACGTCAGCATTTAATCCATCTTCGAAGAATTCTTTTGGGACACCAATCCTAAGGCCCTTAATGTCTTCATCAAGAGAGTCTGTATAATTTTCTTTCTTTCTACTGATGCTTGTAGAGTCTTTAACGTCATGCCCCGTCATAACATCCAACATTAAGCCACAGTCTTCAGCACTAATCGCCATAGGACCAGCTTGGTCTAGGCTGGAGGCAAATGCGATCATTCCATAGCGAGACACAAGGCCATAAGTTGGCTTAAGTCCAGTAAATCCACACAATGAAGCGGGTTGCCTTATGGATCCTCCTGTATCAGTTCCAGTAGCAGCTGGAGTCAATCTAGCAGCAACTGCAGAAGCACTTCCACCCGAACTCCCTCCTGGGACACAATCTAAGTTCCAAGGATTCTTAACAGGGCCAAAATATGAGGTTTCATTAGATGAGCCCATAGCGAACTCGTCCATATTAGTTTTACCTAAATTAACAGCTCCAACATCATTAAATTTTTGAATAACTGTTGCATTGTATGGGGATATAAAATTTTCCAACATCTTTGATCCGCAAGTAGTTCTCCATTCATCGGCACAAAAAATATCTTTTTGAGCTATTGGTATACCAGTTAAAATTGATTTTTTCCCTGCCTGAATTAATTGGTCTGACTTTTCTGCCATTGCCAGACTTCTGCCCTCATCAACTGTAATAAATGCATTAAGTGACGGATTATGTTTTTTTATTCGGTTAAGAAAAAATTGAGTTAACTCAACACTAGTAAATTTTTTTTCTCCTAATGCTTGAGAAAGTTCTTTTAAGGACAAATTAAGCATTTATTCTATGACTTGAGGAACAATAAAAAGAGAATTTTCTGTATGAGGAGCTAAAGGGAGAGACTTATCTCGGATATCCTTCTCAGTTACTTCATCTTCTCTTAATGGCTGTGTTATATCAAGAGCGTGAGACATTGGTTCAATTGACTCTGTATTAACCTCCTGCATTTTTTCAATCAAAGCTAAGATACCATCAAGCTTTTTCTCAACTTCATCTGCTTCTGTCTGAGAGACTTTTATTCGGGCTAAGTGTGCAATTTTGCTAATTTCTTCTTTGTTTATGCTCATGATTTATATAAATTCAGTATTTTTAATTTAAAAATTGCTAATAATCAGTTATTATACATGGGTTTAGAGTTGCTTTTAATAGCTAAATATATTTTATAAGAAGAAAAAAATAAAACAATGGTAAAAGATTTTTTTAAAAAGTTTGTTGATAATGATATTGCTATCGATTTAGGTACAGCTAACACACTGATATACCTAAAAGGCAAAGGTATAGTTTTAGATGAACCTTCAGTAGTTGCAATGAGAAGAGAAAATGGTCCGAATGGGCCACATTCAAAATTAGCAATTCTTGCAGTAGGAAAAGAAGCAAAAACGATGCTTGGTCGTTCGCCACAAAATATAGAAGCAATAAGGCCTATGAAAGATGGAGTAATTGCTGACTTTAATATCACAGAAGAAATGATCAAATTTTTTATAAATAGGGTGCACACTGTTAATTGGTTTACTCCTAATCCACGTATTGTAATTTGTGTCCCTTACGGAGCTACCCAAGTAGAGAGAAGGGCTATTCGAGAATCTGCAGAGAGAGCTGGTGCAAAGCAAGTTTATTTAATTGAGGAACCCATGGCAGCCGCTATTGGCTCGGGTCTTCCAGTAAATGAGGCTATTGGGTCAATGGTTATTGATATTGGAGGAGGCACAACAGAAGTCGGTGTTTTATCTCTTGGGGGTATCGTTTACGCAAGCTCAGCTAGGGTGGGGGGAGACAAAATTGATCAAGCAATAATTGATTATATGAGAAGAAATTATGGGACATTAATATCCGAACCAACAGCCGAAAAGATAAAGAACCAGATAGGTAGTGCGTTTCCTATGGCAGACCTAATGGAAATGGAAGTAACTGGAAGAAATCTTGCTGAAGGACTCCCAAGAAAAATAAGCATCAGTAGTAATGAAATCCTTGAATCACTTTCTGACCCTTTGCATGCAATTGTTGGAGCAGTCAAAACCGCTCTGGAGCAAACCCCTCCAGAACTTGCAGCAGATATATCAGAGAATGGTATGGTGCTTACAGGAGGCGGGGCTCTATTAAACAATCTTGATCGATTATTAATGGAGGAAACAGGAGTTCCAGTAATAATTGCTGAGGAGCCACTTACATGTGTAGTTAGAGGTTGTGGTATGACCCTAGATAATCTTGATAGCTTTAAAAATTCATTTGCTAATGATTAAAAATGGTACAAGGTAACAATTTAAAACTTTTTAATCGAGACACTTTCCCATTATTTAACTTCTTAACCCTATTTATTTTGAGCTTAATAATAATGGGAATAGATTATCGTTACAAAATTTCAAACGAAATTAAAACAGAAATATCAATATTAAATTCACCAGTTAACTACATAATAAATTTACCAGGAACTCTATTACTCGAAGTAAAAAGTAACCTTATAGCAAAGGAATTACTAGAAGAAAAAATTAAAATACTAGAGCAAAATATTTATTACTTATCAATTAAGAATCAAGAAAATGAATTACTCAGATCAGAAAATAAATTATTCAGAAATAAACTAAAGATTCATAAAAAATTCAATATAGTAGGTGTGAATGCAGAAATAATTTTACCTAATGTAAAGAACGGATATGGAGTCATTACAATTAATAAAGGTATAAAAGATAAAATTAGAAATGGAGCCCCAGTTATTAATAGTAATGGTTTAGTTGGTCAAATAATAAATTCTACGAAAAGCTACAGCGAAATCAAACCTCTTACCTCGATAAAATTCGCTGTTCCAGCAATTAAAGATAGTGGAAAAGAAAATGTAATTTTATACGGAAATGGTAACGGTGAATTAGAAATTCCGCTATTTCCAGCACGTTCCAAATTGAAAGTTAATGATATTTTTATGACATCTGGTATTGATAAAATATATCCAAAGGGAATAAATATAGGCAAAGTTATTGCAATTGAGCCAACTAAATCTCCTAAATTTAATAAAGTGTTAGTACACCCTTTTACTCAGCCAACAAGCTATTCACAAGTTACCGTTCTCAAAATAAAAAAAAATGACTAAGAAAACAATCATGCAAAGAAGACAAGAAAGCTATTTAATAGCAATTCTCGCGTTAGTGTCATTAGTTTTATCAAACGTTGCTCTGCCATGGACAGAAAATCCTAGTAGTATTCCAAATTATTTTATAGCACTTACTGTAATATCTGTTGTATTAGAAAAAGCTAACTTGAACCTATTCAAATTATTTATAATTGGATTACTAGTTGATTTATTTCTTGGTCAAATATTAGGCCAGTATGCTTTGATTTTCATAAGTATTTATGCTTTAAATTTTTTAATTGGTAAAAAATTGATTATCAAAACTGAAACTCAAATATTAAGTCTATCTAGCTTTATAATATTAGTCAGTTTTTTTGTTTTATGGGCAACATCTCAGAGTCACGATATTATCATCCCTTTAGGTCTATTATTTCATCAATTTATCTTAACTTTATTTATACTTCTAATTCTTAAATTTACTATTAATACTTTCACTACTAAATAATTAAAATATGGATTTATACCAATTTAAGTACGCCTTCAGACAAAGATTAAGTTTTCTTCTTTTTTTAATTATTGTTACATTTATCATATTAATCATTAAGTTTTTTTATTTACAAATAATACAATTCAATACTTACTCTTCTCTGGCGAAAAATAATAGCGTTAAAATTATTCCAATTGCTCCTATTAGAGGTCAGATTCTTGATCGTAATGGTGAGATACTTGCAGCAAACAAACTAATTTATACCTTAGAACTAGATCCGAAAAGAAAACAAAGTCTAGATAAGATAAAGCTGCAATTAGCCCCTATTGTTAAAATAACTAAATATGACATTAAGAAATATAATAAAATTCTTAGGGAAAGTTATCATTCTTCAACTATACCTATAAAGGTAAACTTGTCTCCTGTTCAGGTAGCAAATTTTGTATCTAGCCAATACAAATATCCGGATATTTCTTTAAAGCATAAATTTTCCAGAACTTACCCTAAACAAAAATCAGGAGCTCATTTTGTTGGCTATATAAATCGAATTAATAACTCAGATATCAAGAGGTTAAAAAAATTAAATAATTATCAAAGCTACAGGGGGTTAGATCATATTGGAAAAACAGGCATTGAATATTTTTATGAGAATATATTACATGGGACTCCTGGATATAAAGCAATTGAAGTTGATGCAAATAATAATGTATTAAGAATAATCGAAACCATCGCCCCAAAACATGGTGACGATATATATTTAAATATTGATTATAAAATTCAGAAAGTTGCTGAGAAAGCCTTTGGTAAGTATAAAGGGGCAATGATTGCAATGGATCCAAACAATGGCGAGATATTGGCTTATATTAGTCAGCCCTCATTCAATCCTAATTTGTTTACAAATGGTATCGATGAAGTTAATTGGAGAAGGCTTAATAATTCAATTCATAAGCCTTTATTTAACAGAGTGATATCAGGAGTTTATCCGCCAGGATCTACACTTAAACCATTTGTTGCACTTGCAGCATTGGAAAATAATATAAGGCGCCCTCCTTTCTCAATTATGGATGAAGGTTTTTATAATATGCCGAATCAATCAAAAACCTTTAACGATTGGAAAAAAGGTGGTCATGGGGAAGTTGACATGATAAAAGCTATCGCTGTTTCATGCGATACTTTCTTTTATGGGCTTGGAGTTGAATTAGGTATACCTAAGTTAAATGTTGTGCTGCAAAGATTTGGCTTTGGTAGTAAGACAAATATTGATTTACCTAATGAAAAAAAGGGGCTAGTTGCTTCAGCTAAATGGAAGAAAAATAAATATAATAAAAAATGGTACCAAGGTGAAACTGCAATTACAGCGATTGGTCAAGGATATACGCAAACAACACCAGTACAATTAGCTTTAGCTACATCTAAACTAATTAATCCGAATAAAAAAATAATTCCTCATCTGTTAAAAGATGATATTTCACCAAAATTTATGAGGTCTGCTAATATTAATAGAGTATCAGTCCCCAATCAAAATTTATCTATTATAAAAAAAGGTATGTCTCTAGTTACCAAAGAAGGTGGTACAGCTGCGTTTATTGGGCGCACCACTGAATATAATATTTCGGCTAAAACAGGTACAGCGCAAGTATTTGGATTGAAAAAAGGTGAGGTTTATGATGAAGAAAATCTTCGGGATGAGCTAAAAGATCATGCTCTAATTATTGCTTTTGCACCCTCTGAAAATCCTAAAATTGTAATAGCTATCGTAGTTGAAAATGGTGGTCATGGTGGATCGACAGCTGGCCCAATAGCTAAGAAAGTTTTTGATGCCTACCTTACTGAGAATAACTAATGAAAATGATAAAATATTTGAAAATATTTGAAAATATTGATCGCTTCTTAATCACACTTATTTTATTTTTGCTTATCATCGGCTTAATAACACTTTTTAGCGCAAGCCAACAAAATAATAGTCTACTAGTTGGGCAATTAATAAATATTTCTCTTGGGATTATTTTTCTAGTTTTTTTAAGTAACATAAACCCTAAACAGTTTATCTTTTATGCACCACACATATATATATTCAGCCTAATTTTATTAATATCTGTTTCATTTTTTGGATTTGAAAGCCATGGCGCAAAACGTTGGCTAAATTTATTTATTTTTAACTTACAACCTTCTGAGGTTATTAAAATAACTATCCCACTTGTACTTGCTTGGCTTTATCATAGATTTCAAAATACAATAAACTACAAAACACATGCAATGGCATTTTTTATCTTAGCTATACCATGCTCAATTATATTTAAACAGCCTGATCTAGGAACATCTATACTAATTTTTCTTTCTGGTTTAATTGTAATTTTTCTTTCTGGTTTATCATTAAAATTTATCTTGGCTAGTATTTTTAGTTTTTTAGTCTCCATGCCCTTCCTCTGGTCAACATTACATCTTTACCAGCAAAATAGAATTTTAAGCTTATTAGACCCAAGCAGAGACCCTTTCGGAACTGGATACCATAGTATTCAATCAATGATCGCAATTGGTTCTGGAGGACTCTTAGGTAAAGGATGGTCATATGGCAGCCAAACTCAACTTAACTTTCTACCAGAAAAAACTACTGATTTTATTTTTTCAGTATATGGAGAAGAGTTTGGGTTTATTGGGGTAGTTGGAATTTTAATTATCTATTTTGTAATATTATATCGGTGCATTTATCTAGCTATAAAAATGCAAGATACTTTTTCTAGATTGATTACAGCCGCATTAGCATTTACCTTATTTAGTTCCAGTATTGTAAATATTGCTATGGTATCTGGTTTATTGCCCATAGTTGGAGCTCCACTACCTTTTATTAGTTATGGTGGCACATCAATGGTTGTATCTTTAAGCATGATTGGTATTATTATGAGCTTGAATTCAAACAAATCTTTAATTGCTAACTAATGAATAAATATTTCTACAATATAATAATTACATTTTCACTCTTTGGCTGCCAGTCTATAGATACCGTTTTTGATAAAGAGCTTAACAAAAATCAAACGAAAATTCAGAAATCTGGCGCCTACTATCTAGATGATGGGCCAGAAGAAAATCCACCAGAAGATCTAGACAAAATTAATGATGCTCAACCAAAGTATGAAGCACTTTCAAAAAGAGCGAATCGCCCTTATGTTGCATTTAATAAAAAATATATCCCTCTGAAGAAGATTATTCCCTTTGAAGAGAAGGGTTATGCGTCTTGGTATGGCAAAAGATATCATGGCAGAAAGACATCAATTGGTGAGGTATATGATATGTATCAGATGACCGGTGCTCATAAAACTCTTCCCCTTCCTTGCTATATTAAAGTTACCAACCTAAAAAATAAACGCTCAGTAATTATTAGAGTTAATGACCGCGGGCCATTTATTGACGACAGAATCGTCGACTTGTCCTACGCAGCAGCTCATCGGCTTGATATTATCAGAAATGGAAGTGAGCTAGTTAAGATAGAAATGATTAATCCATCATTAACAAAGGTGAACTTAAAGAAAGTACATGAGAACTCCTCAATTATAAGCAGCGATGAAAATTTTTATATTCAAGCAGGTGCTTTCTCGAGTGAAGATAATGCTACCAACTTAATAAATCGAATATCTAAAGTTAAATTCAAAGATGAATTAAGCCTAAAAAAAATAAATAAAAATTCTCTTCATTTAGTAACTATTGGGCCTTATAAAAGCAAAAAAAATGCAGAAAAAGTCTTAAAAAATATTTCAAAAAAAATTCAACTCAATAGTTTTATTATTTCAGAATAATTATCTCCTGATGGAAAAAGATGAGAAAAAATCATTAATAGAATTTCCTTGTGACTTTGATATTAAAGTCATGGGAGAAGCAAATGAGAATTTCTCTGACCAAATTATTATTATAATAAAAAAACATGATTGTAATTTTGACTCCTCAAAAATTGATATGAAGGGTAGTAGCAATGGAAAATATATTAGCTTAACTTGCAAAGTTTACGTGACTGGGCAAAAACAACTTGATAAGATATATATTGATTTATCCAAAAACCCAATGACCAAATTTGTTTTATAATTTATGTCTATCAGCATAAAGTACCTCGGGTGTACAGATTACTTGACTACCTGGGCAGATATGAAATATTTTATAGGTGAGCCTTCATTAAATGATGAGTTATGGATTACAGAGCACCATCCCATTTTTACTACAGGGGTAAATAAAAAAAACTCAGTGCTTCCTGATTCGGATATCCCACATTTGTTTGTGGATAGAGGAGGGAAAATTACATATCACGGGCCAGGCCAATTAATTATTTACACATTAATTAACATTAAAAAGAATAAATTAACTATTAGGCAGTTAGTATCAATTCTTGAAAACTCTGTCATTGATTTTTTAAAATTGAATCAAATTTCGTCATACTCGAAGAAAGAAGCACCAGGAGTATACATAGAAGAAAAAAAGATATGCTCTATTGGGTTAAGAATCAAAAAAAATTATACGTACCATGGCTTAAGCTTTAATGTTGATATGGACACTAGGCCATTCTCAATCATTGATCCTTGTGGCTTTAATGGCCTAAAAATGGCACAATTATCTGACTTTGGTATTAAAGATACAGTAAAAAATTCTGGCTATGAAATTACTTCTATTATTAACAAAAAATTAAAAGAACATTATGAACAAAATAATAAAAATTAAAGAGGTTGGTAAAGAAAAGATTGCAAGACTCCCGATAATAATTGATGATAAAAATAAGTTAGCAAAACCTTCATGGATAAAGATGAAGTTACCTAATGGTGATAAGTTTCATGAAGTCAGCCGCCTCCTTAAAGAAAATCAACTCAATACTGTGTGTGAAGAAGCAAGCTGTCCCAATATTGGAGAATGTTATAGTCAAGGCACCGCCACATTTATGATTTTAGGAGAGATTTGTACTCGACGCTGTCCATTCTGTGATGTTGCAAGTGGTATACCAATTGCTCCAGATATAAACGAGCCTGTTAAGTTAGGGCAAACAATTTCTAAACTTAAACTTAAATATGTTGTTATAACCAGTGTGGATCGAGATGACTTAGAAGATGGCGGTGCGCGCCACTTTTATGAGTGTATTAGAGAAATTAGAAAAAATAATA
This sequence comes from uncultured Methylobacillus sp., assembly GCA_964442085.1. Taxonomy (GTDB): domain Bacteria; phylum Pseudomonadota; class Gammaproteobacteria; order Burkholderiales; family Methylophilaceae; genus BACL14. Next base: position 9,400 of record CAYTWX010000004.1, read on the forward strand.
ATGCAGTTAAAATTGAGATACTTGTACCGGACTTCAGAGGTAAAGGGAAAATAGAAAAAGCACTAGAAATACTATCCGAACAGCCACCCAATGTTTTTAATCATAATTTAGAAACAATTCCAAGATTGTATAAAAGAGCAAGGCCTGGAGCAAGGTATAAGCACTCTCTTTTTCTTTTGAAAAATTTTAAAGAGCGAATGCCCTTAGTTCCAACTAAATCCGGATTAATGCTCGGATTGGGTGAAACCAATGAAGAGATATTAGAAGTAATGAGAGACTTGAGAGATAACAATGTGGATATGTTAACGCTGGGACAATATTTACAACCTACACCTTATCATCTTCCTGTTGAGAGGTATGTGGAACTGATTGATTTTGACAATCTAAAAAAAGAAGCTGAATCATTAGGCTTCACAGCGGTCTCCAGTGGGCCAATGGTTAGAAGTAGTTATCATGCAGATCAACAAGCTGAAGGAATATAGATTATATGACCCCTATTATGAAAACTGACTTAAGTGATGAATTATATGATTTAGAAAATTACATAATTCATCATAGTTGTGATATTGAACATTGGTTCAGAACACAATGGCTAGAATACTCTGCACCATTTTATGCCTCAGTTGACCTAAGAAATTCTGGCTTTAAATTAACGCCGGTTGATACAAATCTTTTCCCAGGTGGATTCAATAACTTAAATCCTGATTTTGCACCACTTACAATACAAGCTATATCTATTGCTATAGAAAAAGTTTGTCCAGATGTAAGACGAGTTTTGATTATTCCTGAAAACCACACAAGAAATATGTTTTACTTAAAAAATATATTTGAATTAACAGAAATTTTAAAAAACTCTGGCATTGAAGTAAGGATTGGAAGTATTCATCCAGATATAAAAGAAATAAAAACAATCCAAATTGATGATAAAAACTCGATAAATCTTGAGCCCATCCATAAAGAAAATCACAGACTATTTTTAAAAAATAATGATTCTTCAAAGTTTCGTCCATGTGCCATCATTCTAAATAACGATCTTTCAGCTGGTGTGCCAGAAAAACTAAAGAATCTTGACCAGAATATTATTCCTCCCCTCTCAGCTGGATGGCCCACTAGGAGAAAGTCTTCACACTTCAATTATTATAATGAAATAGTAGATGAGTTTGCCAAATTCACTAAAATTGACCCTTGGCTTATTAATCCATATTTTGAAAAATTAGGTGGGTTAAATTTTCTTGAGCGAGAAGGAGAAATTCAATTAGCCGAACATATTGAAAAATTATTAGTAAAGATTAAAAAAAAATATTCTCAGTACAATATTGCTCATGAGCCATATGTTGTCATTAAAGCAGATGCAGGAACCTATGGTATGGGGGTAATGACAATTAAGAGTAGCGAAGAGGTTATTAACCTTAATCGAAAAATGAGAAAAAAAATGTCTGTTGTGAAGGAGGGATTACAAGTTACAGAAGTTCTTATCCAAGAAGGTGTTCATACAGAAGAAACTATTAATAACTCAGTTGCAGAGCCTGTTGTCTATATGATCGATCATTTTGTCGTTGGTGGTTTTTATCGAGTCCATACTAATAAAGAAAAAGATGAAAACCTTAATTCGCCAGGTATGCATTTTGTTCCAGTATCTTTTGAAACGTCCTGCCTTATGCCAGATCAAGGAAGGCCCTGTGATGATAAAGCCAATCGATTTTATGCTTATGGAGTCATAGCAAGATTAGCCTTGCTTGCTGCTGCCAAAGAACTTCAAAACTAAATGGTCATGAAATATCTATTCATCATTGACGCGCCGGAAACACTAACTTTTTACAAAGACTCAACCGTTGCTCTAATAAAAGAATGTTTAAACCAAGGTATTGAAGCTCATTATGCAAAGATTAATTCTCTTTCTATCAATAAAAATCGGAATGTAATTGTTGATAGCTATCATATCTCTTCTATTGATGGACTATTAACGAACAAACTCAAATTAAAAAATAAAATTCAATACTTTTCAAAAGTATTTGTAAGAAAAGACCCACCTTTTGATGATAGTTATTTAAATCTAACATTCATTCTCGAACATGCTCAAAATGTTAATGTCGAAATTATTAATAACCCAACATCAATTAGAAATCATAATGAAAAATTATCAATACTTAATTTTAAAGATCTTATACCGCCCACAATTGTCTCATCCAAAGCTGAGGAGATAAATAATTTTATAAATAAAGAGAAGAAAGTAGTAATAAAACCTCTAGATGGGATGGCAGGAAATGGGATCTTCATGCTCACCCCAAATGATAAAAATTTAAACGCCATTTTAGAAACCTCAACAAAAAATGGTATTAAAATGCTTATGATTCAAAAGTACATACCTGAAATTAATAAGGGAGATAAACGAATTATTTTAATCAAAGGTGAGGCTATTCCCTTCGCCCTCGCAAGGATACCATCCAAGAATGACATAAGAGCCAATTTAGCAAAAGGTGGTAAAGGAGAAGCTCGAAAATTAACATTGGGCGATAAAAATATAGTTAAAAATCTTAAAGTATTCCTAATTAAAAATGAACTTAATTTTGTAGGTATAGACATTATTGGTAATTACTTAACTGAAATTAATATAACTAGCCCCACAGGAATTGTTGAAATTGAAGAACAAACAAATTTTAAAGCTGCACAATATATTATTAATGCATTCAAATAACCTCCTTATTTTATTTCTAATAGCCCTTTTATTAGGCTGTGGCGAAAGTAAGATACACCATGAAAAAGATTTTGTTTTTGGAACAATAATTGATATAAAAATTTATGGTGAATCAGAGATTAATGCTGAAAAAGTTTCAGGTGAAATCTTTAGAGAATTTCATCGCTTACATAAATTACTTCACCCTTGGGAAAAAAGCCTTATTACTGACATTAATAATGCAATTTCAAAGAAAAAATCTATAGTCATTAATGATGATGAAGTCATATCTATTCTGAATAATGCTAAAAGTCTTGAAATCAAAACAGAATCACTATTCAATCCGTCTATAGGTAAGCTAATTAAGCTATGGGGATTTCACTCCAATGAATACAATCAGGAAGCAATTCCAAATCCTGACACTATTAAGGATTTAGTTTCATCCAAACTGTCAATGAAATCGATTGAAATTAAGAAGAAGATATTAAAAAGTAATAATCATAATATTCAAATTGATTTAGGTGGTTATGCAAAAGGCTATGCATTAGATCAGGCAAAGAAAATACTTACAAAAAATGATATCAAGAACGCACTGATAAATATTGGTGGCAATATATTAGCATTTGGTAAGCATGGTGAACGTGAATGGGTAGTTGGGATTCAAAATCCTAGAAAACCTAATGCCATAGCAACCGTAAGTCTTAAGCCAGGTTGGACTATTGGAACATCTGGTGACTACCAAAGGTTTATTACAATAAATAATCAAAGATACCCGCATTTAATCAACCCTAAAACAGGCTATCCTGAAAATAAAACTCAATCAGCTACAATATTAATTCCACCATCTAAAAATTCAGGTGTTCTTTCTGATGTCTTATCTAAGCCACTATTTATTGCTAATTCAGAAAATAAAATAAATATAGCTAGATTATTAAGTATTAAAGATTTTCTAATAATTATGAATAATGATTCAATATTTATAAGTGAATCATTAAGTAATAAAATAAAATGGGAAGAAGGTCTTGATAGCAAAAATATTGAAATCTTCTAAGCTAATTAAGCCTGGAGATTGGCTTATTATTATTATGTTTTTCTTCCTGATTTTAGCCAGTACCAAATTGCTATGGGACTTTCCACAAGGACAATATCTAGAAATTTATAAAAATAATGAAATACTAGCCACTTATAGTCTCAACCAGAAATTAAAAAAAGAAATATATGGTGCAAAAGGAGTCACAGAAGTAATTATTAATAATGGAAAAGTTAGATTTTCTACATCCCCTTGTCCAAAAAAATATTGTATCCATCAGGGATGGATAAATAAAGCAAACCAAATTATTATCTGCATACCAAATAAAATTTCTATTTCTATTGTTGGTGGTATAAAAAAATATGACTCTATCAACTATTAAAATAACTCAGAGAGACCATGATGTTGCAAAACTTGCGGCTATAGCTGTTGCCCTATCCTTAATAGAATTTTTTTTTCCTAGTCCAATCCCTGGTGTAAAACCTGGCATAGCAAATATCATAATTTTATATACTATTATAAGATTTGATTTAAAAATGGGAATATGGGTCTCTCTTATTAGAGTTTTTGTAACAAGTATTTTATTAGGGTCATTTTTAAGTCCAACATTTTTTCTTAGCTTAGCTGGTGCATTATTTAGTCTTTTTTCTCTTATAATTTTTAGAAATTTGAATCGTAAATATTTTAGCTTGATAAGTTTAAGCTTGGTTGCTTCATTGGCTCATATTCTAGGTCAATTTATTGTTGTTAGGCTGTGGATAATCCCACACAATGGAATTTTTTATCTATTACCAATTTTTATATTTTCAGCATTTATTTTTGGATTAGTTAATGCGCTAGTAACAAACAAACTTCTTCAACTAAACCCGAAGAAATAATTTTTATTAATGATAAAATAAGATAAAAAGGAATAAATGATGAGAATTTACTATATATTTTATTTGCTAATAATGTCTCTATTATTAAGCAGCTGTGGAACCAAAGGTATTCTATATATACCTGAAGAAAAATACCCTCAAGCAATGATACAAGAAAAAATTTATGTAACGAAATTTTTAGTGGTTACTTAAAATGTCTGAACCTATTTTAAGAAAAAATAACGGTAAATATTCTATTGAGAATGTTTTGATTGAAGATATTACTAAAGAATTTAGCACTCCTTCCTATATTTACTCTAAAAAAGTTATTTTAGATAATTATTTAGATTTTAAAAAACAACTTGAAGGTTTAGATCATCTCATTTGTTTTGCTGTTAAATCTAATCCTAATATAGCCATATTGAATATCCTCGCAAAAAATGGGGCTGGATTTGACATTGTATCTGGTGGCGAACTTCAAAGAGTGATTGCTGCAGAAGGTGATCCAAAAAAAATTGTATTCTCTGGTGTTGGAAAATCACAAGAGGATATAGAATTAGCTATTAAACATAATATTCTTACTTTTAATGTTGAATCAGAAGCGGAACTTTATCGTATTCAAAATTCTGCTGAAAAACTAAATAAAAAAGCCACTATTTCAATTAGAGTAAATCCAAATGTAGACCCAAAAACACACCCATATATTTCAACTGGACTCAAGGATAATAAATTTGGTGTTGATGAACAAAATGCAATTTCAATGTATAAAATTGCAAAAAGTCTTAGCGCGATTGAAATTAAAGGAATAGATTGTCATATTGGGTCACAAATAACAGAATTGAAGCCTTTTGAAGATTCAATCAGAAAATTACTTGAATTAATTGACCACCTAAAATCAATTGGAATAACTATTGACCATATAGATGTTGGAGGAGGAATTGGAATTCAATACTCTAAAGAACTTCCGCCTACTTTTTCTGAATATACTAATACTGTAAAAAAAATTCTTACGGGTCGTGATTTAAAAATTATTTTTGAGCCTGGGCGAGCAATAATAGGTAAAGCGGGGATTTTATTAACAAAAGTTGAGTATGTAAAATGTAGCTCTAATAAAAATTTTCTAATTGTTAATGCGGCCATGAATGACTTAATGAGACCAGCACTTTACGAAGCTTTTCATGAAATTATAAATTTATCTCCATCAGTTTCAGATGAGAAAAATTATGATATTGTTGGCCCTGTATGTGAGACAGGAGATTTTCTTGGAAAAGATCGTAGCATATCCGCGGAAGAGAATAATATTTTAGCTGTTTTAGATGTTGGTGCATATGGTATGTCAATGAGCTCAAATTATAACTCGCGCCCAAAATTACCAGAAATACTAGTTGACGACGGTAAGGCCCATCTAATAAGAAATCGAGAAACATTTTCTGACTTAATTAATGGCGAAAAGCTGTTACCTTAATTAAAATATGTCCAAAGATATCATTAATTTATCATTAGCTAACCCAAGAGGATTTTGTGCTGGTGTTGATAGAGCAATCTTAATTGTAGAAAAGACATTAGAAAAATATGGGGCGCCCATCTATGTTCACCATGAAGTTGTTCATAACAAATATGTAATCAATGCTCTAAATAAGAAAGGGGCTATTTTTGTCGATAGTTTAAAAGATATTCCAAAGTCAAGTCATGTTATTTTTAGTGCTCATGGTGTTTCCAAAGCAGTAAAACAGGAAGCTAAAAATTTCAATTTAATAGCAATTGATGCGACCTGCCCACTAGTGACTAAAGTCCATAGGGAGGTGAATAAATTAAGTAAAGATAAGCATACGATTGTTATGATCGGTCACAAAGGGCACCCAGAGGTAGATGGGACTATGGGGCAAATAGAAAAAAATTCGTTAAATAGTCAAATTCATTTAGTAGAAAATACTTCAGATGTTAAAAAATTAAATATTACTGACTTAAAAAAAATTAGTTATGTTAGTCAAACTACATTATCTATGGACGATACCAAGAAAATAATTGATTCTTTAACTGATAAATACCCTTCAGTTTCCGGGCCAAAAAGTAATGACATATGTTACGCGACACAAAATAGGCAGGAAGCTGTTAAAAAAATGATTGGGCATCATGATCTTATTTTTGTTGTCGGATCAAAAAATAGTTCTAACTCAAATAGACTTGTTGAAATTGCCAAAGAAAGAATGGTAGAGGCTATACTTATTGATGATATGTCAGAATTTAGAGAAAGTTGGTTGATCAACAAGAAAAATATAGGTATAACTGCTGGGGCCTCGGCACCGGAGGTTTTAGTTCAAAGTCTTATTAGCGAAATAAAAAAAATAAAAAAAATAAAAATTTCGGAAATTGAAGGAATTGAAGAAAATACTATTTTTAAACTTCCTAAAATTTGAAAAATACAAACTACAAAATTCCAATTTCGTCCTTAATTTTAATCTACACAAAGAAATTAGATATATTATTACTTAGTCGTTCTGATAAAAAAAATTTCTGGCAGTCAGTTACAGGAAGTATTGAATATAATGAATCTCCTTTTGAGACTGCAAAAAGAGAAGTATTTGAAGAAACTGGTATTATTTGTAATAATTACACGCTTGAAAATTGGAATTTAAATCACAGATACAAAATATTTTCTCATTGGCAGTATCGCTATGGACCAGGTGTTAATTACAATACTGAGCATATTTTTGGTTTGGAATTACCAAGTAAGGTAGAAATAAAAATTGCCCCTAAGGAACATAATGATTTTCAATGGGTCTCTATTGATGTTGCAAAAGAATTAGTATTTTCCTGGACAAATGTTAAAGCTTTAGAAAAATTATGCGAAATTAAACAATTAGCAAGTTAGAATAAAAAATATGAATATAGCAAAAATTAAGTTTGATACTTTTGAAAATCTAAAAAATGATGATTGTCAGGATAAAATTCTCAAAGCCAGAAAGGCTTTAGGGGATAAAATTGTTATTCTTGGGCATCATTATCAAAATGAAACAGTGTATAGGCATGCCGATTATTCTGGTGACTCATTAAAGCTTGCTCAATATGTTCAGAAACTAGATGCAAAATATATTGTTTTTCTAGGTGTTCATTTTATGGCTGAAGTTTCAAATATTCTATCTCGACCAGATCAAATTACAGTATTGCCAGATCTCTCAGCAGGTTGCTCTATGGCTGATATGGCTAATTTAGCAAAAGTTGAAAGGACTTATAGAGAGCTCTCCAAGGTTTTAGACTTCGATAAAAGTATTACACCCATTACTTACATTAACTCAGCAGCAGATTTAAAAGCTTTTTGCGGGGAGCACGATGGAATTGTCTGTACCTCAACAAACGCACCAAAAATTTTAGATTGGGCATTCAAGAAAAAAGAAAAAGTATTATTTTTTCCAGACCAAAACTTAGGAAGGTGGACAGGGCATAATATGGGAATATCATTAGATCATATGCCTGTTTGGGATCCTGATTTACCGCTAGGTGGTTTAACAGAAAAACAAATATCTGATTCTAAGGTTTTGTTGTGGAAAGGTCATTGTGCTGTTCATCAAATGTTTAGGCTACAACATATTGAAAAATTTAGGGAAACCCATCCAGAAGGATTTGTAATATCGCATCCAGAATCACCTTTTGAGGTTTGTCAAAATTCAGATTATGTTGGATCTACTGAATTTATTCTTAATACAATTAAGGATGCTGAAAAAAATACTAAATGGCTAGTGGGTACTGAGCTAAATTTAGTAAATAGGTTAGCTAATGAAATGAAGCCTGAAGGCAAGCTGGTTCAATTTATGTCACATGTAGTTTGTGAGTGTTCGACAATGGCTAGAATTGATCCTCAGCATTTATTGTGGACCTTGCAAAATATTATGGAAGATAACCCAGTTAACATTATCAAGGTTCCAAAAAAAGAATCTGAATTAGCAAAATTAGCATTGGATAGAATGCTTGACGTCTCTTAAATCTAACAATTGTGCTCTTTGTTCTAATCAAAAATACCCTATAATTTGGTCAAATAATGTAATTCGTGTTTTATTAATCAATGATCATAATTATCCAGGATATTGTAGAGTAGATTTAATTAGTCATGTCAAAGAAATGACAGATTTAGATGAGGATATCCGCAATATGATTATGGAAGTAGTTTTTATGGTTGAAAAATTTATAAGAGAATACTTAAAGCCAGATAAAATAAATTTGGCCTCGCTAGGAAATATAACTCCCCATTTACATTGGCACATTATCCCAAGGAATTTTGATGACAACCACTTCCCAGAAAGTATTTGGAGTGCGAGGAAAAAATTATATGATAAAGAATTTTCAGAGCATGAAGAAATAAAATTTATTGATTATATCAATAATAAATTAGGTCAATAATCTATTGACAGTAACACCATTAATTAAGTGTTCTTCAATAATCTCATCAATATCTTCCTTATCAACAAAACGGTACCATATTCCTTCAGGATAAATAACCATTAAAGGGCCATCATTACAGCGATCAAAGCAGCCTCCTCGATTTACTCTTACCTTGTTTGGTCCGTTTATATTTAATGATTTAATCTTTTTTTTCATATAATTAAACATCGGCTCAGCATTAAAATTCATACAGCATTGGGCTCCATCTTTTCTTTGGTTTAAACAAAAGAAAATATGATATTTATAAAACTGCATGATTAATGGCCACTTGGTTTATCAATACCAACCCCAGTCTGAGATCTAAAATATTGAGATTCAAATAATTTTTTTTCAGATAAGGCAGTTTTAGTTTTATCATTTTTAGAAAAGAACCATATTCCAAAAAAAGTTACTGTCATAGAGAATAAAGCAGGGTATTTATATGGAAATACCGCTTCATTATTATTGAATATGTCTACCCATACCACTGGGCCAAGTATCACTAAAAGTATTACTGTAAATAATCCAGCGGAACCGCCTATAACCGCTCCTCTAGTAGTAAGATTTTTCCAATATATGGAGAGGATTAATATTGGAAAATTAGTTGTAGCGGCTATAGCAAATGCAAGCCCGACCATGAATGCAACATTTTGATCTTCAAAAATAATCCCCAGCAGCACTGCAAGGATACCTAAGAAAATAGTCGACATCTTTGACACTCTCATTTCCATCTTCTCGTTATTTTTACCTTTTAAGAAAGCATTTGCATATAAATCATGAGAAATTGCCGAGGCTCCCGCAAGAGTTAGTCCAGAAACAACTGCTAAAATAGTCGCAAATGCTACTGCTGAAATAAAGCCAAGTAAAATATCGCCTCCGACTGCGTGAGAAAGATGGATAGCTGCCATATTATTATTGCCTATTAATTTGCCAGAACCATCTAAGTATTCAGGATTGTTAGATATTAGAACAATTGCTCCAAATCCAATAATAAAAGTTAATATATAGAAATAACCAATAAATCCTGTTGCATAAACTACTGATTTTCTGGCCTCTATTGCATCTGGTACCGTGAAAAATCTCATCAAAATATGAGGAAGTCCAGCTGTGCCAAACATTAGGGCAAGACCTAGAGATATTGCTGACAAAGGATCCGAAATTAACCCCCCGGGTGCCATTATCTTATTGCCTTCACTATGGACATTAATAGCTTGACTAAAAAAGTTATCGAAATTAAATTGAAATTGATAAAGAACAAGAAAAGCAATAACTGTTGCTCCAAATAATAAAAGAACAGCCTTGATTATTTGGACCCATGTTGTGGCTAACATACCACCAAAAGTTACATATGAAATCATTAATCCGCCAACGATAATAACAGCTGAATAATAGGGCAAGCCAAATAGGATCTCTATAAGTTTTCCGGCACCAACCATTTGAGCTATTAAATACAGAATTACAGTAGATAAAGAGCCACAAGCAGCAAGAATTCTAATTGGTTTTTGTTTTAGCCTAAATGAAACAACATCAGAAAAACTATATTTTCCCAGGTTGCGAAGTGGTTCAGCAATTAGTAATAAAATTATTGGCCATCCAATCAAGAAACCAATCGAATAAATAAGACCATCAAAGCCAGATAAATATACTAAGCCAGATATTCCAAGAAAAGATGCAGCCGACATAAAGTCACCTGATATTGCAAGCCCATTTTGAAGTCCATTAATATTTCCACCCGCGGTATAAAAACTTTTTGCTGTATGAGTTTTTTTTGAAGCCCAATAGGTTATTAGGAGGGTTATGCCAACAAATAATACAAACATAATAATTGCTACCAAATTATGCCCAGATTCATCAGCATTAAATGAAAATGCAGTATTAGCAAATAGAAGCCCTAACAATATAATTAACCTATACATTCTTTATCTTATTTATTATTGGTTCAATTTTTTTATTAGCAAGATAAACGTATATTAAGGTAATAATAAATATGAGTAAGATTAGTAAAAATCCAAGTAGTATCCCAATTGAAATATTGGTACCGGGTAGCATTATGCCAAATATATTTGGTTTAAAAGCAATTACCCAAATAAAGCTAAAGTATGATGTAACTGTAAGCACAGTCAAAGGTATTGATATCTGAGCTCTTGTTTTTTTCAAAGCATTATATATATCTGATTTTTTTTGTAAATTCATTTAAATTTTTTTTACTTCATAATAAAAACTACAGATTACATGATGACATTAATATAGCCAATTAAAAAAGTTGTAATTATTTATTAAAATTTATTTATTACTTTATTTATTTCGAGATATGCTTTTTTAGCTAGAGATTTTCTATCAGATTTACTTTTAATCTCTTTCAAAATAGTTAATTTAGCTTCTATATTATCTAACCTAATTATATTTATCAGTGAATCAAGTAATGATAAATCTCCACAATAAGATGGTGCCGAACAAAACTTCTTATTATGGCTATATTGAATAACAATTGGGAGTATCTTAATATCTTTATTAATTGCTGCTTGTAACAAGTTTCCTTTGAACGTAAGAATTCGTGATCCGTCTGTAGAAGTTCCTTCAGGGAAAATGCAGATACTTCCCTTTGTTTCCAAGAAATCCTCTACTTCATTAGTAGTTTCTTTTATTTTACTAATCTTTTTACGATCAATAAAAATTGTTTCTGCTCCCTTAACAAGTAGATTTAGAATGGGCCATTTTGAAATACTATTTTTGGCTACAAAAGCCAACGGATATGAAGAATTAATAATAAAAATATCTAGCCATGAGATATGATTACTGACTACTAAATAATTTTTATTTAATAATATTTTTTCAAATTTTTTATTCGAAGTAAAATTAATTTTAAAAATTTTTAAAAGTAACAAAGACCACCACATGATTAATTTTTTTCTTAACTTACGATTAATTATTGGAAAAAATATTATACAAAAAATTCCAATTACTAAATGAAGCAAAATTAAAATAATTTTTATCATAAACCTTCTATTAATTTCTAGTTTTTAATCTTTGTTGGTAATATCTCTCGAATAGACTTTATTTTTTACTATATCCAGCTCTGAATGATAACGATTAGCAATTATAATTTCAGACTTATCCATAAAATCATTTAAATTCTTAACAATCTGTAAGCCTTCTAAGTCATTTTTACTAATTTGTGGCTCATAAATAAGTATTTCGACCTTCTTCTCTTTTAATCTTTCGATCATTCCTAAAATTGCTGACTCCCTATAGTTATCAGAATTACTTTTCATTATTAAACGATAGATTCCAATAACTTTAGCTTTAGTTTTTATTATCTCCTCGACAAGAAATTCTTTTCTAGTTTCGTTGCTATCGACAATTGCTTGCATAATATTGTTAGGGATATCTTTATAATTGGCTAGTAATTGTTTTGTATCTTTTGGGAGGCAGTAACCGCCATATCCAAATGATGGATTATTATAATGATTGCCTATTCTTGGATCTAAGCTAACGCCATCAATTATTTGCTTTGTACTTAACTCATGTTTTGATGCAAAAGTATCTAATTCATTAAAGAAGGTAACTCTCATTGCTAAGTACGTATTTGAAAAAAGTTTAATTGCTTCAGCTTCGGTTGGGTCTGTATATAAAATTGGAATTTCTTTTTTAATTGCTCCTTCTGTAAATATTTTAGCGAGCTTCTTTTCATAATTTTCACTACTACCAATAATAATTCTAGTTGGGTAAAGACAGTCATACAATGCTTGCCCTTCTCTTAAAAATTCTGGTGAAAATATAATATTTGATACATTAAATTTTCTTTTTAAACTTTCTGTATAGCCAACAGGAACTGTCGATTTTATTAAAATAATTGCTTTATTATTCACTTTTAATATATTTTCTATTGAATCTTCAATTGATTTTGTATTAAAAAAGTTTGTTGCAGGATCGTAATCTGTAGGAGTTGCTATGATGATTAATTCAGAATTTTTATAGGCAGTATTTTGATCAATCGTTGCATCTAAATTTAACTTTACTGACTCTAAATATTTAGAAATATATGAGTCTTTAATAGGAGATTTTTTTTCATTAATTAAATCTACTTTTTTTGAGATAAGGTCGATTAAAGTAACACTATGGTTTTGTGCAAGCAAAATTGCATTTGCTAAACCAACATATCCAATACCTACAACAGTAATTTTCAACAGCATTCCTTAATTATTAAATAATAAGTTAGCATTTCTAGGAAATTCTTATATTTTTATTACGGGAGTTGGTAAACACTTATATAGTCCCCTTGTTTATAACCCATAATTTTATTTCCACCAGCGACAACAGCGATGTATTGTTTTCCGTTAATCATATATGTAATAGGGGGGGCATTTACACCTGCATCAATATTGGCGTGCCATATTAATTCCCCAGTGACTGCATTAAAAGCATTAAATGTACCATTACCTTCTCCCAAGAAAACTAAATCTCCTTTTGTAGAAAGCGTACCTCCTAGGAGAGGTTGCTCTGTTGTATGTTCCCACATAATTTTACCAGTTGATACGTTGATTGCTGAAAGTATTCCCCATTGTGAGTCATCAGACCGTTCAGCGCTTGTGTATCTTATAATTTTATTTCCAGATTTTTTTTCATGTAAATTATATTTAATAGGGGCATGGATGCCAGAGACATATACTAAGTGATGATCTAAATTCATACTTACTGGAGACCAATTAGAACCGCCAAGAAGTCCTGGATATATTATAGTTCCCTCAGGGGTTGGTTTAGCAAATAAATTATCTTGAGGCACAAATGCTTCGGACTTAAGCAAAAGCTCTCCATTATTTCTATTATGTATGTAAAACCAACCTGTTTTTCCTGCCTGGCCAATAGCAGGGATTACTTTTCCATCAACAATAGTATCGAATAATAATGGTGGGCTTGCAACATCATAGCCCCATATATCGTGTGGGACTTGTTGATAAAACCATTTTAATTTACCTGTATCAGCATCTAAAGCGACTAAAGAAACTGTATAAAGATTATCACCAGGTCGAGATTCTCCACTCATCTGCGGGGATGGATTCCCAGTTCCAAAGAAAAGTGTATTTGTGACATCGTCAATTGCAGGGGTTGTCCATGCAGAGCCTCCACCATATTTAGCAGAATCTGGGTATCGAGGTAATGCTTCTTTTTCAAGGTAGGTATCACGATTAAGTACTTCGCCATCAGCAGTATAATTTGTAAACTCGCCTTCCCAACCTTGTTCGGGGATTGTATCAAACTGCCATATTTGTTTTCCTGAATAGATATCATATGCTGCAAGGAAGCCGGGCCTCCCAAACCTTCCAGAAACACCAACTACAGCACCTAGCGGAGAATCTTTACCGTGCCCTTCAATATGCAGTCCATAACCAACCCCAGTAATTCCAATAATTACCTTATTTTTATAAATGACGGGTGCCATAGAGATGCCGACACCTGTTCCACCACCCATAATTTTATCTCGATTGCGATCTAATTCATCAAGCGAACTTAAAGATTCTGTTGCAACCATATTTTCTACGACATTAATATCCCAAATTTTCTTTCCAGTTTTAATATCTAGGGAAATAAGCCTCGCATCGACTGTTCCGAAAAAAATCTGGTTTTCGTGAACAGCAACTCCACGATTCGTTGGGCCACAGCACAATTTCCAATTTGGATTTCTATCATGCTCATACCGCCATAATTCTTTTCCAGTTTTCCCATCCATAGCGATTACATGGTTATAGGGTAAAGAAACATACATAACTCCCTTATGAACAATTGGGGTAGCTTGAAATGTTGCACTAATACCTGTTTGATATTGCCAAGCTAATTCTAAATTTTTAACATTCTTGGTGTTAATTTGATCTAATTTTGAAAATCTTTGATTAGTTAAATCTTTTCCATAAGAAGACCAATCTTCGTTCTGATTTTGACAAGCGGAGAATAAAAATAAACTTAAA
>CAYTWX010000005.1:0-19389 GCA_964442085.1 uncultured Methylobacillus sp.
GGCCCTGACCTTCTAAATTATTGTAATGTAATTCACCGTAACCACCCCAATGACTTTTATTAGCTAATTTAATTTGAGCTTTAATGGCTTCGTCAGTTGATACTACTACTTCTTCAACGGTACCTTTTAAAGCATTGTTTTCAGCTTTAAGATTTTTAAGCTCTTTTTTCATCTCCTGCATCATGTCAAATATTTCTGCATTAGATGGTGCTGCAACAGCATTTGCTGAAAATGTTCCTGCAATTGCCAATGCCACTAAACCTTTCAATGATTTTTTAATACTCACTTTATTTATTTCCTTTATATTAATTTTTGAAAAGTACTAGTAATTTCCCAAGTTAACTCGTACATTAGATTTCATTATATGTGCTAGTGTAATTAAAGTAAATAAGAATCATTCTCATTCCCATTTAGATTCTTATTCTCATTAAGATTAAGAATTTAAACTATTGATTTTTAAGGGAATTTTTTGTTGTTTTTTTGCAACTATATACTAAGTTATTGCTAGATATATGAATTCTATCGTCTTTTAAGGATGTTTAAACCCATTATCTAATTCTCTACTATCTCAAAATCGTGGGTTATCACTACTGATTTTTTAAGCATAATAGAGGCAGAGCAATATTTTGTGGCAGATAAGTTGATTGTCCTTTCAACCACTGATGCATCTATAGCCTTACCTTCTAAAATAAAATGTAAATGTATTTTTGTGAAAACTTTTGGGATGCTTTCTGACCTTTCAGCAACAATTTCAGCGCGGCAGTCCGTCACCTCTTGTCTAGATTTTTTTAAAATAGTTACGACATCGTATGATGTGCAGCCACCAATGCCCAGGAGCAGCATCTCCATTGGCCTCATGCCATCGTTTTTACCGCCAGACTCGGGTGCTCCATCCATAACAACTGAATGGCCTGACTCAGAACCTCCTTCAAAACTGACTCCATCAAGCCATTTTACTGTCGCTTTCACTTATAAGATCTCTAACAATTCAATCTCAAATATTAAGTCGGCATTGGGTGGGATTGCATTACCAGCACCCCTACTCCCATATCCCATCTCAGAAGGAATCAAGATAGTTCTTTTGCCACCAATCTTCATGCCATCGAAGCCTTGATCCCAACCTTGAATCACTTGACCCACTCCAAGAACAAAATTGAAAGGCTGTTTCCGGTCAAGAGAGCTGTCAAACTTATCACCTTTTTTATCTGACTTTGATGCATCAAGAATCCACCCCGTGTAATGAACAGAAATGCTTAAACCTTTCTCAGATTCTCTTCCCTCACCAACCTTAGTATCTTGTATAACCAATTCTTGAATTTTTTCATCCATTTTTTTTGTATCTCCTGTTGTTATTTCAATCGAAAAACTATTTGTAAAGTACATCATTAATATTAATGCTACCCATATTTTTTTATACATAGTTACGTCCTAATTTAATTATTTAAATGCCTGAGCAATAAGAGCCTCCTGCAACCTATGAGAATCCTTAGCTGTTAAATCGTTCATAATAAAAATAAAAACCTTCATCTCCTTATTTTTATCCAGTAAAAAACCTGCAATTGCATTCACATTCTTCATTGATCCGGTCTTAAAGTGCGCAGACTTTCTAAAAGTTGAGTAATTCATTCTTCTTTTTAGAGTGCCATCTACGCCAGAAATTGGTAAGGAAGATAACATCTCAGGCATTAGAGGATTATGATATATCTTTTCCATTAACAACAACAGTTGCTCAGAAGTTAAAACAGAGTTTCTTGACAACCCAGCACCGTTTTCAATAAATAATCCGTTGTGCAATAGGCTATTCTTATCAAACCAGTCATGCAAATATTTATTTACCGATGATTCTAAAACTAAAAGTTCACTATCCTCAGCCAAAACCGTCAGCATAGTATTTCTAGCCATAAGGTTTAAGCTATATTTATTTACATCCCTTACTATTTCACTCAATGGTCGTGAGGTATGTCTGTATATAACTTTCAGATTGTTATTGTTAATGTAGGTCGTATCTAAACTACCATTAAAATTTCCGCCATTCATATTCCAAATTTTCTTAAAAATTCTAAAAAAATATTCATTGCTGTTTAGAGCTGATAAATTGATTGTTTTTGTGCCGCATTTTCGGCTAAATTTACCATCAAAAATAACTTCAGGCTTAAGCTTAATTTGTTGAGTTTGGTAATTGAGTTTACTTTTCCAATCAATACATCTGTCATTTGTAATTTTGATATTATTTTTAATACTAAATTGTTCTAAGTTAGGGTTAGATTCGATAGTTAACTTTTTATTTTTCATAGCAAATACAAAATTCATAGTATTACTCTGTATCACAACTGGGCTTGGTAATACGTTATAAGCCCTCATTGGGTCATTATCAAATGACTTTTCCTTTGGTGCGAACCCAAAGTAACTCAGATCTAGGATTAAATTTCCATTAATCTTTTTTAATCCATTACGCTGAATTTTTCTTATTGAGTCTTCAAGGTTATTAATTGAAAAAGTAGCGTCACCTCTTCCTTTAAAAATAAGGTCGCCATTCAATGTATCTCCAATAATTGTGCCATTGTGAGCAAAATCTGACTGCCATTTAAATTGTGGGCCTAATTCTTCTATAGCTACAAAAGTAGAAATTATTTTTACTAGTGAGGCAGGATTAAACAGCTTTTTTTCATTATGTGCGACTAATTTCTCAGAAACATTTGAAAGGTTTTTTATAACAAACGTAAATGAATTAGGTGGGGCTTTATGTTGTTTAATAATATTTTTGTATTCCAGAGGTAGCTCTGCAAATAACGATAATGGGACCAAACATAAAATTAAGACTCGGAGTAGATACATAACTAAACCGCCTGCTTGATGGCTTCGGAGGTAATCTTAACCATGTCATGAGATTCTTTTGCGGATATACAGTAAGGTGGCATAAAATAAACCGTATTGTTAATTGGCCTTATTAAAACTCCCTTAGATATTGAGTACTGAGTAAATTTTTCTATATCAACGTTATCATCCACTTCGAATGCCCAAATCATCCCAATATTTCTAAGATTTTTAATTGGTAAGTTTTCATAATCAATCATTAACTTATTAATCAAATTTGCTTTAATTTTATTATTCTTAAGAACATCTTCTCCTTCAAAGATAGATAAAGTCCCTAATGCAGCACTGCACGCTAATGGGTTCCCTGTATAGCTGTGAGAATGAAGAAAGGCGTCAGCTGCGTTGTTAGAATAAAAAGCAGAATAAATCTTATCAGTTGTAAGTGTTACAGAAAGTGGCAGATAGCCGCCAGTTAAACCTTTAGATAAACAAATAAAATCTGGTGTAATTTTTGCGTACTGGTGAGCAAACATTTTTCCTGTTCTCCCAAAACCGACAGCAATTTCATCCACTATTAAATGAATTTTATATTCATCACAGAGCTCTCTTACTTTTTTTAGATAAATTGAATCATAGATTCCCATTCCAGTTGCACACTGAACAAGTGGCTCTAAAATAATACTTGAAATAACCTCATGCTTATTTTCAAATATTATTTTTAATGACTTTATTCTTTCTTGAATAAATTCATCAGTGGTCTGATTTGATTTTTTTAATCTAGAGTCGGGCGATGGTGCTGATAGATATGGCTTTATTAAAGACGCATACTGCTTTCTAAATATTGGGATATCGGTTACAGATAATGCACCGATTGTCTCTCCATGATAACTATTCTCAAGGTAAACAAATTTATTCTTTTTTGTTAAACCTACCCTTCTCCAATAGTGATAGCTCATTTTTAAAGCAATTTCAACTGCATTTGCCCCATCACTCCCATAAGAGCAGTGGCTTAACTTTGTGAGTTTGCTTAATTTCTTTGATAGATCAATCGCAGGCTCATGTGTTACGCCTGCAAGCATTACATGTTCGAGCTTGCTTAGCTGTCTTGTAATGTGCTGCTTAATTATTTTATTATTATGACCAAATAAATTTACCCACCAAGAGCTTGTTACGTCCAAGTATTTTTTATCATTAAAGTCGATCAGCCAACTTCCCCTGCCTTGCTTGATTGGTATCAAGGGGGTTTTTTCATGATGCTTCATTTGGGAACAGGGGTGCCAAATATACTTCATGCTTTCTTTAATATATTCTTTGTTTTTCATAATTTAAGGGGCTGGGTTCATTCTTCCCAGATGAACATGATCTATTTTTTCTAATATATCATCTTCCAAAATTATTTTATATGAAGATAGATTTTCTTTTAATTGCTTCATTGAGGTTGCTCCAACAATAGTGCTTGTTACAAACCATTGTCTATAAGCAAAGCTTAATGCAATTTGTGTTAATGACAAATCAGACTCTTTTGCTATACGGAGATATTCTTCAACAGCAAGATTAACGCCGGGTTTGCTATATCTTTTTGCATAACCAGGAAATAAATTAACTCTTCCAGATGATTCTGAATTTTGAAGGTACTTGCCTGTCAGATGTCCAAAACCTAAAGGCGAGTAACCAAAAAACCCTAAGCTCTCTCTATATAATATTTCGGTCATTCCTAGTTCGGCAATTCTATTGATTAAACTAAAGCTATTTTGAATCGTACAAATTAATGGTAATTTTTTTTCTTTAGCAATCCTAATAAATTCCATTACACCCCAGGGGTGCTCATTGGATAAGGCTATATATCTTACTTTCCCATCACTAACTAAACGCTCCAAACTTATAAGTTGTTCCTCAATCGACACCCATTGAATTTTTTTATTATTACTATATTCGTCTTTTGGTTCGAATTTGTACTGGCCGAACATAGGCACATTTCTCTCCGGCCAATGAAGGTAAAGTAAATCAATGTAATCTGTCTTCATCCTCTTTAAGGAGTTATTTACAGCTTCAGTTATATTCTTCTCGTCTAAAGATTTTGGTCCACCCCTAATCCAATCTATTGATCGCCTTGGTCCTGCTATTTTTGTTGAAATAACTAACTCGTCTCTTTTTTGATTTTTAACCCAATTTCCGATAATTGACTCTGTAGCATGGCATGTTTCAGCTTTTGGAGGAACAGGGTACATTTCTGCAACATCAAAGCTATTAATACCCTGGCTTAAAGCAAAATCTAATTGTTCAAATGCTTCTCTTTGATTATTTTGATCGCCAAATGTCATAGTCCCAAGCGTTATTGGTGACACTTTTAATTCAGTATGCCCTACTTTTTTATAATCTTTTTTTTCAAACATTTTATTTAAAAACAATTACTTAGAAATTGTTTTTTTCTCTCACCCTTGAATTTATGACTGTTTGTCCCTATTATTAGCACTCTGTGTCATTGAGTGCTAAATATTGCCTTAAGACAAGATTAATTTTAACTTTTTAAAGAATACACTACTAGGAGAACTTACAAATGAAAATTCGTCCTTTACATGATCGTGTAATTGTAAAGCGTCTTGAAGAAGATAGAACAACTGCATCAGGTATCGTTATACCTGAAAGTGTTGAAGGTGAAAAACCTGATCAAGGAACAATACAGGCTATTGGGAATGGGAAAATTCTTGAAGATGGCTCAAGCCGCAAACTAGACGTTAAAGTTGGCGATAAGGTTCTTTTCGGAAAATATGCTGGTCAATCAGTCAAGGTTGATGGTGATGAGCTACTTGTAATGAGAGAAGAAGATATTATGGGTATTGTTGAGTAATTACTCATTAAATTATTAAAATATATAATTGGAGAAAGTTAAATGGCAGCTAAAGATGTAAGATTTGGCGATGATGTTCGTCAAAAAATGGTTAGAGGTGTAAATACACTAGCTAATGCAGTTAAAGTGACCCTAGGGCCTAAAGGTAAAAATGTAGTGCTAGAAAGATCTTTTGGAGCACCTACAATTACGAAGGACGGTGTATCTGTTGCAAAAGAAATCGAATTAGAAGATAAGTTTGAAAATATGGGTGCTCAAATGGTTAAAGAAGTTGCTTCAAAAACTTCTGATAATGCTGGTGATGGAACGACAACAGCTACCGTGCTTGCTCAAGCGATTATTCGCGAGGGAATGAAATCCGTTGCTGCAGGAATGAATCCAATGGATTTAAAAAGAGGTGTCGATAAAGCAGTTGAGTCAGCAGTAAATGAACTACATAAATTAAGTAAACCATGTAATACATCAAAAGAAATTGCTCAAGTCGGTTCAATCTCAGCTAACTCAGATGTTTCAGTGGGAAAAATTATTGCTGATGCTATGGATAAAGTAGGTAAGGAAGGTGTTATTACTGTTGAAGATGGTTCCGGACTTACAAACGAATTAGATGTTGTAGAAGGAATGCAGTTTGATAGAGGATATCTATCGCCTTACTTTGTTAACAATAATGACAGACAGATTGCATTATTAGAAGAGCCTTTTATACTCCTTCATGATAAAAAAATATCAAGTATCAAGGATTTACTTCCTACTTTAGAGCAAGTGGCAAAAGCAAGTAAGCCATTGCTAATTATTGCTGAAGAAATCGAAGGTGAGGCTTTGGCTACACTTGTAGTAAATAACATACGAGGAATTATAAAGGCAGTGGCAGTTAAAGCGCCTGGTTTTGGTGATAGAAGAAAAGCGATGCTTGAAGATATTGCTATTTTAACTGGCGCAACTGTAATATCTGACGAAGTTGGTCTTTCACTTGAAAATATAAAACTTGAAGATCTTGGTCAAGCAAAAAAAATAGAGGTGGGCAAAGAAAATACCATCATTATTGATGGCGCTGGGAAAGTAGATGCAATTAAATCAAGACTTGGTCAAATTAAAGCTCAAATTGAAGACTCTTCAAGTGATTACGATAAAGAAAAGCTACAAGAACGTGTAGCAAAACTTGCTGGTGGTGTAGCAGTAATTAAAGTTGGGGCTACAACAGAAATTGAAATGAAAGAGAAAAAAGCACGGGTAGAGGATGCACTTCATTCGACACGCGCTGCAGTTGAAGAGGGAATTGTTCCTGGTGGAGGTGTTGCGCTAATCAGAGCTCTTGATGCAATCTCTAAAACTAAAGGTGATAACGCCGACCAGAATGCAGGTATTCAAATTGTTCTTCGTGCGGTAGAAGATCCATTACGTCA
Organism: uncultured Methylobacillus sp.; assembly: GCA_964442085.1. Lineage (GTDB taxonomy): Bacteria > Pseudomonadota > Gammaproteobacteria > Burkholderiales > Methylophilaceae > BACL14. The sequence continues at coordinate 7,063 of CAYTWX010000005.1, forward strand.
GATAGTATCTAATGCGGGTATCGAGCCATCTGTAGTAGTTAATAATGTTATTGATGGTACAGGTAATTATGGCTTTAATGCAGCGAATGAGACTTATGGTGACATGGTTGAAATGGGTGTACTTGACCCTACTAAAGTGACACGTTCAGCACTTCAAAATGCTGCTTCAGTCGCTGGGCTAATGCTTACTACTGAATGTATGATTGCTGATCTTCCGAAAGACGATGCTCCAGCTGGCGGTGCCCCTGATATGGGCGGTATGGGCGGTATGGGCGGTATGGGCGGTATGCCTGGCATGATGTAATTTATTACCAAAGGTCACGCTCTGTAAATAAAATGTGAGTGTGGCAATGTGTTGATTAGTAAAAAAGGTCTCTATTGAGGCCTTTTTTATACCTGATAAAAATTATTTGCTGTAGCATTACAACTCATGAATGTTCCTCAAGAAAATACAAAATTTTTAGAAAATCTTAATCCAGAACAAATTAAAGCAATAACTCTAGAAAATCAATCTGCTCTGATACTCGCTGGTGCTGGGAGTGGAAAAACAAAAGTACTAACGTCAAGAATCTCTTGGCTCATTCATAACCAAATCACAGGCCCAACAGGTTTACTTGCAGTTACTTTTACCAATAAGGCAGCAAAAGAAATGCTTTCAAGAGTAACTGATCAACTTCCAATTCATACAAGAGGTATGTGGGTTGGAACATTTCATGGCTTATGTAATCGTATGTTACGAATTCATCATAGAGAAGTGAACCTTCCAGAAACATTCCAAATTTTAGATAGCTCAGATCAGTTATCAGCAATCAAAAGGCTCATGAAAGCAATGAATGTTGATATAGAAACTTTTCCTCCAAAAGAGATTCAATATTTTATTAATGGAAAAAAAGATGAGGGGCTTAGATTTAAGAATGTTAAACCATACGACCCTCATACTAAGAGAATAAATGAGATTTATGGGGAGTACGAAAAACAATGTCAGCGTGAAGGAGTTGCTGACTTTCCGGAATTACTTTTAGGTTGCTACGAGTTATTAAAAAATAATATTGCTATCAAAGAGCATTACCAACAAAGATTCAAGCATATTTTAATTGATGAATTTCAAGATACAAGTGAGCTTCAATATAAGTGGCTTAAATTATTAGCAGGTAAAGAAAATTTTGTCTTTGCTGTTGGTGATGATGATCAATCTATATATGCATTTAGAGGCGCTAGAGTTGGAAATATGCAAGATCTTGAAAAAGACTTCAAAATTAAAAATATTATTAAGCTTGAACAGAATTATCGCTCAAAAAATAACATTCTAAATGCAGCTAATGCAATAATAGAGAACAACACAAAAAGATTAGGAAAAAATCTTTGGGCTGAATCTGGTGATGGAGATCCAATCCGCCAGTATATTGGCTTAAGTGATTATGACGAAGCTAACTTTATCCTTGATGAAATAAAGATGTTGCACCGAGCAGGAACGAACTACAGTGATATGGCACTTCTATACAGGAGTAATGCACAATCCCGTGTTCTAGAGCAAGCTATTGTTTCCAACAATATTCCCTATCGAGTTTACGGCGGCCTAAGATTCTTTGAACGTGCTGAAATTAAAAATGCATTAGCATATCTTCGACTTATTTCAAATAAAACAGATAACAATGCTCTTTTAAGAATAATCAATTTTCCAACTAGAGGCATCGGTGCAAGAGCGATAGAACAGCTTCAAGATCATGCAAAGTTAAATAATTCTTCGTTATGGGATGCCGCAAAAGATATTGAATCCCAAAATGAAGGAATTCAAAAAGGGGTGCCATTTTTTGTACGCTTAATTAAGAGCTTGGAAGACGAAATTCAAGGCACTTCTATCGCAGAATCAATTGAATCTATTGTGACTCATTCAGGCTTAAAAGATCATTATTTAAAAGACAAAGATGGGATTGATCGTGTATCAAATTTAAATGAATTAGTTTCTGCAGCAGTAACTTTTATCAATACAACAGAGATTGAAAACGAGGCGCTTAGTTTAGTCGAGTTTCTCAACTATACCTCTCTTGAAAGCGGTGAACTTCAGGCTTCGGCAGGTGATGATGCTCTTCAATTAATGACCATTCATTCATCAAAAGGATTAGAGTTTGATGTTGTGTTTATTACCGGGCTTGAAGATGGTTTATGTCCACATGAGCAAAGTTTATCAGAAGCTGATGGTTTAGAAGAAGAAAGGCGGTTGATGTATGTAGCTGTTACCAGGGCGAAAAATAAGCTTTATCTTACTTTGGCACAATCAAGAATGCTTCACGGTCAAACAAGATATAATATTCCATCACGCTTCTTGGATGAAATTCCTGAAGATCTTTTAAAAAAACTTAATTCTATGAAAAAATTAGATATTATATCTGCCCCAACAAAGATGGCCGCGCGCTCAGAATCTAAACATGAAATAAAGATTGGCTCTTCAGTAACTCACCCAAAATTTGGTCAGGGAGTTGTAACTGGCTATGAGGGCAATGCAGATGATTTACGCATTCAAATTAAATTTGCTACCCAGGGTGTCAAATGGTTGGCGATGGAATTTGCTAAACTTACTAAGATCTAATTTTTTACCTTCTCAAAAATATCTTTATAACTTACATATTGGAAAATAAATACTATTGAAATATAGGCTGTAAAAGATAATAGAAGAAATAAGCTAGATAAAAATGAAACAAGATTCTGACCTAGAAATGATAAAGATGAAAAGAGAAAGCTAACAAAAAGAACTACAAGAATAAAGCTTCCTGTCAAAATAAACCACCCCAACAGGAGTGGTATTGAAAACATCAAAGTTCCAGCAAAGCTTGATTTTATTGCCTTTAAAAATCCATACTCATTATAAGCAATCAGCAATGGTGAAAACCATGTCGCCATAAAAAATGGTATTGAAATTAGAATAATTTTAGCAAATATAGGAAGGAACCTGTCGCTAGCCTCAGCAAATGATTTAATTTCTTCAGTTTTGGGGCCAAGATCCGAGTAAAAAACAAATGATACTGTGGTCGCAAAAACAAAAGAAAGCCCACCTAGAGATAAAAGAGGTCTGAATTTAGCTTTTAGTAAGTTAAAAATATATTGTAAATTAAAATCTCTCTTTGCGTCTAATTCCCGATAGAAATGGACATAGATTAGAACTATAAATGGCCAAAGAAAAATTGTAACAGGCGAGATAAATTTGAGTCCTGGTAATATTGGGAAAAACAAAAAAATGGTTACATACAACATTCCCAAGAATAATGAGGGTCTTATTGACTGTTTGAATAGAATTAAACAACTCTGTATCCAATTTTTTACTTTAATTAACATAATTCTCCATCGCCTGACGATTAAGTAAGATAGCTTTAAAATGATTTGGATCTTTTATAGAGGTGATCTCCCCCTCTTGTGCATTATAAGAATCTTCTAATCTAGATAGCCAAAACCTGAGTGCTGCTAATCTTAAATCCTTGTTTAAACGGTCTTGTTCATTTTCTGTCAACTTTCTTTCAGACTCATAGCCTTTAATAAATTCTGTGTACATTAATTTATTAATCTTACCATCTTCGTTTATACACCAATCATTAATGGTTATAGCAATATCATAGACTAATCTTTCATTGCAAGCATAATAAAGATCAATAAAACCTGAAACATTATTATTTAGAAAAAGAACATTATCTCTAAAAAGATCTCCGTGAATAATCCCCTCAGGAAGGTCAGTATTATCAAGTAACATTTGAAAATTAATTTCTAATTCAATTATTTTTTGATCCTCAAAGGATAAGTGCTTCTTGAGGCTTGTATATATGTCTGATATCCAAAGTAGACCTCTAGTATTTTTTTTTAGTTCTGTAAAATCAGTTGCTGTCGAATGAAACTTAGCTAAATTTTTTCCTACTAAATAACAACTATCCGCGTCAACAATGGCTTTCTCTTTTCCATCTAAAAAAGAAACCATTAAGGCGGGCTTTTCTTTTAAAAGAGCTAATGCTTGACCTTTTTTATTTTCAACAGGCATTGGACACGAAAAATTATTTTTAGCTAGATAACTCATTAGATTCACATAAAATGGAAGTTCATCAATATAATTATGCTCAAAGATAGTCAAAATATAATTTGTATCAGGCAAAGTGATTAAATAATTAGTATTAGTGACGCCAGAAGAGATTCCCTTGAAGTCAGAAGGTTCTTCAAGGTCAAATTCTTTTATCCAGTTACTTAAATCAGTTGAGTTAATTGATGTATAAACGGCCATAAATTAAAAAAGGGGATTAAATCCCCTTTTTTCTTGAAATTATTAAAATTCTAACACTACCCATTGTGGAACAATTAAAGGCTCTTCAATACCATCTACTCTATTCCATATGCCACCCATACTTTGTTTATAAAGATAGTAAGGAGGAAAATTACCATCCGGAGTTACTTTAAGCATGTAAAGTTGCCCGTTAACTCTGTATTCTTCTATTGTGCTTGCGCCATCTTTTGTTATAGTAATTTCAGGCTCATTTGTATAATCTGAATCAAAGCTTGACGGTAAAGGTGTAATTTCATCTAATATCTGGGTTTCCTCTGAAAAAGAGGTGCTCGAGATCATTAAAGAAAAAACAAGTAATAGTGATTTTAAAAAATTATACATTTATATATATTCCTTTGGCTATAGCATTAATTCTATCAAAATCTGACATAATCACAAAAGTAAACAGATGTTAAAATAACAAAAATAAAATAAGCTAATCTAATACGTTAGTTTATTCATGAAAATAAATTAAGCAATCAAAATTATGAAAACATTATTATTAGTAGATGGGTCATCGTATCTTTATCGAGCTTTTCATGCGCTACCTGAGTTAAAAAATAAAGATAATCATCCTACTGGCGTCATCTATGGTGTTTTGAATATGCTAAGGCTAACTCACAGCCAATTTCCATCTGACTATAGTGTTTGTATATTTGATGCGAAAGGAAAAACTTTCCGAAATGATATATATAGTGATTATAAAGCTAACAGACCCAAAATGCCCGAAGAGCTAGCAATACAAATTGAGCCACTTAAAAAGGCAATAACCGCAATGGGATGGCCAATGATGATCAAAGACTCAGTTGAAGCTGATGACGTAATTGGAACGCTATCAAAGCAGGCAAATGCCAAAAAAATTAAAGTTATTATTTCTACTGGAGACAAGGATCTTGCTCAGCTTGTAAATAATGATACTAAATTAATTAATACAATGACTAATGAAGAGCTCGACATTGATGGAGTTCAAAATAAGTTTGGCGTCCCTCCTTCATCGATAATAGATTATCTAACAATAATAGGAGATAAAGCTGATAACGTTCCAGGCATAGAAAAAGTAGGTCCTAAAACTGCGCTAAAATGGTTAAATGAGTATAAATCACTAGAGAAAATTGTAAAAAATTCTGAAAAATTTGGGGGGGTTGTCGGAGAAAACCTTAGAAAATCCATTGACTGGCTTCCAACTGCAAAAGATTTAATCACTATTAGGTGTGATTTAGATATTAAAGTTAATTGGGATGAATTCATAAAAAAAGAACCTAATAACAAAATTTTACAAGAAATTTATAAAGAATTTAACTTCTCAAGATGGCTCCAAGACCTCGAAAAAAAAGGTTCTGATGGTTATAAATCTGCTGAAGATGACCTTAAAAATACAATACCTACAAACAAAGATTTTAATTTCAATAACAAAAGAAACTACATCACGATTAATGATGAACAAACATTAGATAAATGGATTGAAGCAATTGAAGCTAAAAAAATTATTGCAATTGATACTGAGACAGATTCACTAAATGTAATGATCGCAAATTTAGTTGGGATATCAATATCAATTGATTCTGGTTCTGCATGTTACATCCCCCTAAAGCACCAAAGTTCAGGTGCCATTGCCCAACTAGATTTAGATTTAGTCATTAAAAAAATGAAACCTGTTTTAGAAGATGAAACAATTATTAAAATTGGGCAAAATATTAAATACGATGCTCATATTTTTCTTAATTATGGGATCAATATCCTAGGGATCAATGAAGACACAATGCTAATGAGCTATATCTTAGAAAGCAATCAGAGTCACGGTATGGACAAGTTAAGCAAAAAGTACTTAGGGCACGAGTGCATAAGTTATGAGTCTTTAGTAGGTAAAGGGGTTAAGCAAATCACTTTCGATCAAGTATATTTAGAAGATGCTGCGCCTTATGCTGCAGAAGATGCTGACGTTACTTTACAGCTATTTCAAAATTTAAATATTCTTTTAAAAGAAAATAAAAATCTTCTCAAGGTCTATAATGAGATTGAGATCCCGTCTATGCAAGCCCTGATTCAAATTGAAAGAAATGGTGTGCTTATTGATTCAGTAATCCTTCAGAAGCAAAGCCATGAAATTGGAGAAAAATTAATAGGTTTAGAAAAAGAGGCATTTATTCTTGCGGACCAACCTTTTAATTTGTCATCCCCCAAACAACTCCGAGAAATACTTTTTGAAAAATTAAACATTAAACCTCTTAAAAAAACACCGACGGGTACCCCTTCTACAAGTGAAGAAGTTCTTAAAATTCTAGCTCTTGACTACCCATTACCTAAATTAATTTTAGAGCATCGTAGTCTTTCGAAACTTAAAACCACATATACTGATAAATTACCCAGAATGATTAACCAGGCTACTGGTAGAGTTCATACCAGTTATAACCAAGCAGTGGCGATTACTGGGAGACTAGCCAGTTCTGACCCAAATTTACAAAATATTCCCATTCGTACCGCTGAAGGAAGGAAGGTAAGGGAAGCATTTATTGCGCCACAAGGATCAAAGATACTGTCTGCAGATTACTCACAAATTGAATTAAGGATAATGGCACATTTGTCCCAAGATGATCGCTTAATTGAGGCTTTCAATAATGATGAAGATATTCATAAAATTACAGCTGGAGAAATATTTAATACTTCGATAAAAAATATTACAAATGAGCAAAGAAGATATGCCAAAGTAATTAATTTTGGGCTTATATACGGTATGAGTCCATTTGGACTTGCCAAGAATTTAAATATTGAAAGAAGTGCAGCACAAAATTATATTGACCGTTATTTTACTCAATACCCTTCAGTGAGGCAGTATATGGATGACGCAAAGCAAACAGCTAAAGAAAAAGGATACGTAGAAACTTTTTTTGGTAGAAGGTTGTGGCTTCCTGAAATTAATGGTTCAAATGGAATTTCACGGGCAGCAGCAGAAAGAGCTGCAATAAATGGGCCGATGCAAGGTACAGCAGCAGACTTAATCAAATTAGCAATGGTTGAAGTACATAATTGGATCAAGAAAGACCCTCAAATTAAAGGAAAGATGATCATGCAGGTTCATGATGAGCTTGTTTTTGAGGTTCCCGATGTTGAAGTGGAGCTTTTTAAAGAAACAGTTCCCAAACTAATGAAAAATGTTGCCTCACTATCTGTTCCATTAATCGCAGATATAGGGGCTGGTCTTAATTGGGAGCAAGCTCATTAACTCAGGAAATAAAACAAATATTATAGATATCTCTCAAAAAGAAATACATGGAATAATTATCGGGGATGAAATATTATCAGGCAAAAGAGAAGACAAACACCTAAAACATTTAACAAAAACCTTGAAAGAATTTGGCTTATGTCTTTCAAAGGTTGACTATATTCCTGATGACTTAGATATTATTAGAAAAACTATTAAAGAAAAAGTTGGGGCTATTGTTTTTTGTTTTGGTGGAATTGGCGCTACTCCGGATGATTGCACTCGATATGCAGCAGCCCTTGCCCATAAAAAAATTATAGCTCAACATCCTCAAGCAAAATTACTCATCGAAAATCAGTTTGGTAAAGACGCTTATCCGAAAAGAATATTAATGGCAGATCTACCAAAAAACTCACAACTTATTCCCAATGTTATTAACAATATCCCAGGATTTTTTATAAACCATCATTACTTCATGCCAGGTTTTCCAGAAATGGCTTGGCCAATGATTGAATGGGTTATAAATAACCAATATAAATGTCTAATAAACGCAAAAGATATAGAAGACCAATCAATTTGGCTTGATGATCTAAGTGAAAGTATGCTCATTGACACTATGAATGAAATTGAAAAAAGAAATAAAGAGATAAAAATCTATAGCCTTCCAAAATTAGCACCAAAAAAAACATTAGAGCTCGGAATAAAGGGGTCAAGTATGAATGTTAAAATGGCGATGCAAGATCTAAAGAGTAAATTAAAGGAATTAAAATTTAATTGGCGTGAAAATTAAATTTTGATAATCTCCTAATTGATTATAAAATAAGCAATTATTTATGCTTAAATGATTTTAAAATGCAAATTGGCCCTCATAAACTTAAAAATAATTTGATTCTAGCTCCAATGGCTGGAGTTACTGATCGACCGTTTCGTATGCTATGCAAGCATTATGGTGCTGGCATGGCAGTAAGTGAAATGGTGACGTCAAATTCACTACTTTACGGAAGTGAAAAAACACTTCTAAGAGCAAATCATGAAGGAGAGGTTGCACCTATCTCTGTGCAAATTGCAGGATCTGATCCAGAAATGATGGCTGAAGCTGCAAAATTCAATATGGCAAAAGGTGCTCAAATTATTGACATTAATATGGGTTGTCCTGCTAAAAAAATATGTAATGTCATGGCAGGGGCAGCATTACTTCAGAAGGAAAAACTAGTAGAAAAGATTCTTAAAGCTGTAGTTAAATCTGTCGATATCCCTGTGACTCTTAAAATTAGAACAGGATGGGATAAGGAAAACAAAAATGCTACCAGCATAGCTAGAATAGCCGAAGATTCAGGTATTCAGGCTTTGTCAATGCATGGAAGAACAAGAGCATGTCTATATAAGGGTGATGCTGAATATGACACTATCGCTGATGTTAAACAAATTATAAATATTCCAGTCATTGCTAATGGAGATATTACAACCCCAGAAAAAGCAAAATTTGTTCTTGAATACACAAAAGCAGACGCTGTGATGATCGGGCGAGCTGCTCAAGGAAGGCCATGGATCTTCAGAGAGATTGAATATTTTCTAGACACTGGGAAACATATGCCACCACCAACCATCTCTGAAATAGAAAAAACTACAATAAAGCATGTAAAAGATCTTTATGATTTTTACGGAGTAGAAAGGGGTCACAGGATTGCAAGAAAGCATATCTCTTGGTATACAAAAGGACTTAAGAATTCAGCTCAGTTTAGATTTAATATGAATCAAATTGAAAATGACACCCACCAAATTGAATTCATTAAAAAATATTTTAATGAATTAAGAAAAGTTGATAACTATATTGTTTATGAAGATTCTGAAAAAGAAATTGGAATGATTGCCTGATGACTAAAGCTAATTTATCAAATGATATTGATATTCTCCTTGATCAGTATTTTAAAGACTTATCTGGTGAAAATCCAAATGGTGTTTACGATATGGTTGTGCAGTCGGTTGAAAAACCACTTTTACTCTACGTCATGAACCTTGCAGAAGGAAACCAAAGTAAAGCTTCAGATATTTTAGGGCTTAATCGTAATACTCTTAGAAAAAAGCTTAAACTTCATAAAATTGAAACATAAATGATAAAAATAAGAAGAGCGTTAATTAGTGTTTCTGATAAAAAAAATATTCTAGAGTTAGCCAAAGTGCTAAAAAGTTTAAACATTGAGATTGTTTCTACAGGTGGAACGGCATCATTATTAAAAGATAATGATATAAAAGTCACTGATGTGAGTGATTACACTGGCTTTCCAGAGATGCTCGACGGTAGAGTAAAAACTTTGCATCCAAAAATTCATGGAGGTATCTTAGCTCAAAAAGATAATCCAAAGCATATAAAAACACTTGAGAAAAATAATATCCCTCAAATCGATCTTGTCATCGTAAATTTGTACCCTTTCGAAGAAACAATTGCTAACCCCAAATGTACTCTGGAATTAGCAGTTGAGAATATTGATATTGGTGGTCCCACTATGATTAGAGCTGCTGCAAAAAATTATAAAAGTATTACTGTGTTAACAAATCCAAATGAGTATGATTATTTCTCAAATCAGTTACTAAGTGGCAAGGGAAAAATAGAAGAGCAATACCGATTTGAACTTGCTCAAAATGCTTTTTTACATACCGCACACTATGATAACGTTATTAGCAATTATCTTTCTCAAAGCAAGGAAAAAATAGACTTTCCTAAAATATTAAATCAAAAAATGATTAAAAAGATGGATATGCGTTATGGAGAAAATCCACATCAAAAAGCTGCATTTTATACTGAGCCAAATATTAAAAATGGTGCTCTTGCAAATTTTTCTCAAATTCAAGGTAAAGAGTTATCTTTTAATAACTTAAATGATTCAGATACTGCATGGGAGTGCGTTAAGTTATTTTCTGACCCATCGTGTGTAATCGTAAAACATGCTAATCCTTGTGGAGTTTGCTCTGCTAACAATATAAGTGATGCCTACCAAGGTGCATTTTTAACTGATCCAACTTCAGCATTTGGAGGGATTATAGCGATCAATAAAGAAATAGATTTAAAAACAGCAGAATTGATTATGAAACAATTTGTTGAAGTAATAATTGCGCCCGGCTATTCTCCAGAAGCAATAAATATCTTTAAATCAAAAAGGAATATCCGATTATTAAAAGTTTCAATAAGTGTGTCAGATAAACAATTTGACTTTAAAAAAATTGGTGGTGGTTGGTTAGTTCAAACAAGCGACAATCACGAGTTAGATATTAGTAAATGCAAAATAGTGACTAAATTAAAACCAAGTTCTAGTCAGATAGCTGATTTAGGTTTTGCTTGGGAAGTTGCTAAGCATGTTAAGTCCAATGCAATTGTTTTTTGTAAAAATAAAAAAACACTTGGGGTTGGTGCAGGGCAAATGAGTAGAGTCGACAGCACAAGGATTGCTGCGCTAAAATCGGAAACTGCTAAAATATCCTTACTAAATAGTGTAGTAGCTTCGGATGCTTTTTTCCCCTTCAGAGACGGTATTGATGTACTTTCAAGTTATGGTGCAAAATGTGTTATTCAGCCTGGCGGAAGTATTAAAGATGAGGAAGTAATTAAGGCAGCTGATGAACTTGGTTTAGTAATGGTTTTTACTGGCATAAGACACTTTAAACATTGAATATGAAAGTACTAATAATAGGAAATGGTGGTCGCGAACATGCGCTAGCATGGAAAATAGAGCAAAGTCCTCTTGTGAAAAAAGTATTTATTGCTCCAGGTAATGGAGGTACTGCCTTAGACAAAAAGTTAGAAAATATTGATATTGATTCTAATGACATAGATCAATTAGTTTTATTTGCAAAGAAAGAAGCAATAGATCTTACAATCATTGGCCCTGAAGTTCCATTATCCAATGGAATTGTAGATATTTTTATAGAAAATAACTTAAAAGTTTTTGGTCCAAAAAAATTAGCTGCTCAACTTGAAAGCTCAAAAGATTTTTCCAAGCTTTTTATGAAACGTCATATGATCCCAACTGCTAAATATAAAACATTTACTAGTATTGAGGATGCACATAAATATATTAAACAAGAAGGTGCTCCAATAGTAATTAAGGCGGATGGATTAGCTGCTGGAAAAGGTGTAGTAGTAGCGATGACTATAGATGATGCAATAGCTGCAGCAGATTCAATGCTTGAAGATAATTTATTTGGAGATGCAGGGGCTAGAGTTATCATCGAAGAATTTTTAACAGGGGACGAGGTGAGTTTTATTGTTATAAGTGACGGAAATTCCATTCTTCCTTTGGAGTCAAGTCAAGATCACAAGAGGCTATTGAATTTTGACCTGGGTCCAAATACAGGTGGCATGGGTGCTTATTCACCAGCACCCATAGTAACTCCAAAATTACACCAAAAAATTATGAATGAAGTTATCATCCCCACTGTTGAAGGTATGAAAAGTGATGGTATAGAATTTACAGGGTTTTTGTACGCCGGCTTAATGATTGATAATAACAATCAAATCAAAACTCTTGAGTTTAATTGCAGAATGGGAGACCCAGAAACTCAGCCTATTCTTTTCAGGCTTAAAAGTGATTTATTTGAAATACTTCTAGCGGCAGCAAATAAAAAAATAGAAAACTATAAAGCTGATTGGGAGGAAGGCTCTGCAATAACTGTCGTTATTGCAGCAAAGGATTATCCTAATGAGCCTAAAATTAATGATGAAATATCTAATCTCAATCACGAACAAAAAAATTCATATATTTTTCATGCAGGGACTGACCTAAGGAATGACAAAGTTTATACAGCCGGTGGAAGAGTTCTTGGTGTAACTTCAAAG
>CAYTWX010000006.1:0-18813 GCA_964442085.1 uncultured Methylobacillus sp.
CTATTCAGCTATCAAATCAAATTCGTGATAAACAGAAAAATGTATTACAAGTTGCGGGACTGTATTCTGAGGGTGTTAACGTAGAAGAAACTTTTGCTTCTTTTGAGCCGAGGATTGTGGATATTGAAAGTGGTTTATTTACAGATAAATTTAATCCTAGGACCTTCAACGACCTTAAAGCAGCATCAGACCCATTATTAAGTGTTGCCCTTAAAGATGATCCAGCATCTATTGGAAGAAGGTCAAATTATGCAACTGTTTACCTATTAAAAAATAACGATGGAACTATCGATAAATTAATCTTACCAATACATGGGTATGGATTATGGTCGACTTTATATGGGTTTGTTGCTTTAGAGGAAGATACCAATAAAATTTTTGGTCTTCAATTTTATCAGCATGCAGAAACTCCAGGCTTAGGAGCTGAAGTGGATAATCCAAAATGGAAGGCTCAATGGAAAGGTAAAAAGTTAAGAAATAAAGATGGGGATTTAATGATACAAGTTTCTAAAAAAACTGGCCCAAGTGAGTATCATATTGATGCTATTGCTGGAGCAACATTAACTTCAAATGGAGTTAATAATTTAGTTAGGTTTTGGATAGGTGAAGCGGGATTTAAAAAATTTCTTACAAATTTTAAAAATGGAACAACTTAATGTCTCAAACTAGAAAAAAGCTTCTTATCGACCCACTTGTAGACAATAACCCTATTGCATTGCAGGTGTTAGGTATTTGTTCAGCTTTAGCAGTAACGTCCTCATTGAAGGTTGCTTTTGTTATGGCACTTGCTGTTATTGTGGTGACTGGTTTTTCATCTTTTTTCATCTCATTGCTGAGAAACCATATACCTACCTCTATTAGAATTATTGTTCAAATGACCATTATTGCCTCCTTAGTTATTGTTGTAGATCAATTACTTAAGGCTTATGCATATGAAATATCTAAAACTCTCTCTGTGTTTGTTGGTTTGATTATTACAAATTGTATCGTCATGGGAAGAGCAGAAGCCTTTGCAATGAAAAATACTCCTATTGATTCATTTATTGACGGCGTTGGAAATGGTTTAGGTTATGGATTGCTATTAATGTGTGTAGGTGTTGTAAGGGAATTATTTGGAGCAGGCTCATTATTTGGAATAGTAATATTAAATCCTGTAGGTGATGGTGGATGGTATGTACCAAATGGTTTACTTTTACTCCCTCCATCTGCCTTCTTCATAATAGGTTTTTTAATATGGGGTTTAAGGGTTTGGAAAAAGTCTCAAGTTGAAGACCCTGAATTCAAAATTCAAACTGTTGAGGATCATTGATGGAAGCATTGATTTCATTGGCAGTAAAAGCGATTTTTGTTGAAAATCTAGCCCTGTCTTTTTTTCTAGGAATGTGTACTTTTATTGCAGTATCCAAGAAAATAACTACCGCTATAGGCTTGGGTGTGTCAGTAATGGTTGTTCAATCAATTACAGTTCCAGCGAACAATCTGATTCTTACCTATCTATTAAAGCCTGGTGCATTGAGTTGGGCAGGATTCCCTGATGTAGACCTAACATTTCTTGGTTTAATTTCATATATTGGTGTAATTGCTGCATTAGTTCAGATATTGGAAATGGTTCTAGATAAGTACTTTCCTCCACTTTATAATGCTCTGGGTATTTTTCTCCCCCTAATTACAGTAAATTGTGCGATTTTAGGTGGGTCTTTATTTATGGTTGAAAGAGATTATAATTTTTCCGAAGCGTTAACATATGGAATATCTTCTGGGTTTGGATGGGCTTTAGCAATTACCGCAATGGCAGGTGTAAGGGAAAAATTAAAATATAGTGATATACCAGAGGGCTTACAAGGTCTTGGTATAACCTTTATTACAGCCGGCCTAATGGCAATGGCTTTTATGTGTTTTTCTGGTGTTAAATTATAAGGATTTTTTATGGATACTTTTATTCTTGGAGTTACTCTTTTTACTTTAATAGTATTGTCTTTAGTGACAATAATTATTTATGCGAGAAGTAAGTTTGTATCTTCTGGGGAAGTTAATATTACTATCAATGGTGAAAGAACAATAAGGGTTCCAGCTGGCGGGAAACTTTTGCAATCATTGGCTGCAGAGAAATTATTTGTACCGTCTGCTTGTGGTGGCGGTGGGACTTGCGCACAATGCAAGGTCAGAATACATTCAGGAGGGGGCTCTATTTTGCCAACTGAAGAAGGGCATATCAACAAAAAAGATGCTTCTTGTGGAGACAGGCTATCTTGTCAGGTAGCTGTTAAACAAGATATGGAAATTGAAGTTCCTGAGGAAGTTTTTGGCGTTAAAAAATGGCAATGTAAAGTTTTAAGTAATGATAATGTTGCTACTTTTATAAAAGAGTTAATTATAGAGTTACCGAAAGATGAAGATGTAGATTTTAAAGCGGGGGGTTATATTCAAATTGAAGCACCCGTTCACACACTCTCCTATAAAGAATTTGATATCGCAAAAGAATATCATGAAGATTGGGACAGGTTTAAAATTTGGGATGTAAACTCTTCAGTTGATGAGCCGATTGAGAGAGCCTACTCTATGGCAAATTATCCAGCAGAAAAGGGTATTGTGATGCTTAATGTTCGAATAGCAACACCTCCTCCAGGTTCATCAGACATCCCAGCAGGTAAAATGTCCTCCTATATATTTAATTTGAAAAAAGGGGATGATGTAACGATCTCAGGTCCTTTTGGCGACTTTTTTGCCAGAGAAACACAAAAAGAGATGGTTTTTATAGGTGGAGGGGCTGGAATGGCACCAATGAGAAGTCTTATATTTGACCAACTTAGAAGAGTTAAAACAGATAGAAAAGCATCATTTTGGTATGGCGCACGCTCTAGAAAAGAAATGTTTTATACGGACGAATTCGAAAAGTTAGATAAGGAAAATAAAAATTTTTCTTGGCATGTTGCATTATCCGACTCAACTCCAGATGATAAATGGAAGGGTCATAAAGGCTTTATTCACAACGTGTTGTTTGAGCAGTATTTAAAAAGCCATCCTGCTCCAGAAGACTGCGAATACTACCTATGTGGACCACCTATAATGAATGTGTCTGTTACAAATATGCTTTTAGAGTTGGGTGTTGATGGTGAGGATATTATGCTGGATGATTTTGGAGGTTGATTACCAATAAACAAAAGCCTCTAATTCTTTTATAAGTTCTTTTTGATAGGCTATCATCTCTTTTACTAAATCGCCCTGTGAGACCATACCTAATAAATTTTTTCCATCCATCACGGGCATATGTCTAATTCTTTTTTGAGTCATAATCTCAAGACCTTTATCAAAACTATCTTCAGCAGAAAGTGTTATGACTTTTTTAGTCATAATCTCTTCAACTCTAGTGTCTTTTGATGACTTGCCCTCTAAAATAATCTCTCGAGCATAATCTCTTTCAGATATAACACCGACCATTTTTTGTCCGTCCAATACTATTAAAGCTCCGATCTTATATTTAGCCATAGTAGTGAGTGCTGAAATAACTGGCTCTTTAGGATTAACTGTTAAGAGTTCTTTAATATCTTTGTTATTAATTATTTCTATTAATGTTCTTGTTTTCGTATTTGTTTTTTTCATATCTTATATATTTATAATTTTATAATATTATATTTAGAATAACTAAATTTTAATAATTTGGCAAAATTAAATAAAAAAATGGTACATTAGGCAATGATATATAAAAATTTATAATGAAGTATTTCACTTGATTGTTATTAAAAAAACTAACAAATTTTTGGTATCGAAAAATAAATAATGCGTGGTAAAGAACAAAAAAGGAAACAGGAAGTATGCTGAATGAAAAATGTACTATTTTAATTCCAGCACGTATGGAAAGCTCTCGCTTACCTGGTAAAGCCCTAAAAAAAATTGGGGGAATACCAATGATCATACATGTTGCTATCCGATCATCTCAATGCTCTTTAGTTGACCGAACCATAGTCTGTACAGACTCATCAGACATAATATTTGAATGCGAAAAATATGGGATTGAAGTATGTAACACCAGGTGGGACCATAAAAATGGTACTGAAAGAATTGCTGAAGCGGCAATATTATTAGAGCTTCCTGATGACCAAATTGTTATTGATGTTCAAGGTGATGAGCCGTTTGTAAGTCCTGAATATATTTTAAAAGTAGCAAACTATGTTTCTCAATCTAAGTATGGCTGTGTAGTGCCTTATCAAGACTTTGAAGAACCTGATAATGTAAATAAAGTTAAAATTGTGAGTTCTTCTGACAGAATTGTTTACTTTTCACGTTCCGACGTCCCAAATTACTTTGGCCAAACTAGTCAATCAATGAAAAAACACTTGAGTATAATTGGCTTCAGAGTAGGCGCTCTCAAAAAATATATCTCTGCTGTGCCAGGTGAATTAGAAGAAATTGAAAAAATAGAGTTATTTCGTATGATTGAAAACAATGTAGCAATTGGAACATTTAAAATGGATGGTCAATCGCTATCTATCGACACTGAAGAAGACTACCAAAAAGCATGTCGAATGATTGAAACAGACAGTTATTTTTTAAGTTTATTTAATGAAGGATTTTTTGATGCTAAAAATTAAGCATATATCTTTTGATTTAGACGGCACTCTGATAAATTCCATCCCAGTTATGCAGCAAGCATGGAGTGAAACTATGTTTGAACTTGGTTTAGCTGTCGGCTTTAAAGAATATAAAAAATATATTGGATTACCCTTCAGCCAAATAATAGAGAAGTTTGGTATGGGGAAAATTGAAAATGAAATAGAATCATTGTATTTTCATAAAACGAAAAAGTATTCAAATCAGATAAATGTAGTACATGGAGCTGTTGATATTTTGGAGTGGTGTAAGAAAAATGAAATTACAACCTCAATTATCACATCTAAGCCAAGAGTTAATACTCAAGCCATAATTTCAGAAAAAAAACTTGATGTAGACTTTGTAATTTCAGGTGATGACTTAAAAAATGGTAAGCCTTTTCCAGAGCCTGGCATAAAAGTTTTAGAAAAATTTGATATAAATGTTGAGCACATGCTCTACATAGGGGATATGATTTTCGATTTGCAATTTGCACAAAATTTAGGGGCGCACTTTATTCACTTTAGAAATGAAGGAGAAAATTTTCTTCCAAAAACATTAGTAAATAATGTAAGGTCTATTTCAAAATTGGTGGAAATCAAAAAACTTGCAACTAAAAATTAGCAATTTATAATTTTTTATCATTAATCCTTTACGATGCGTCTATATGATCAGGTTCGAGATTATTATGGTACCTATCGTATACTTTGAGATAGCCAGATTCTAGACTCTTAGTATATTCACCAACATTATAAATAGAAGATTTTTTTACATTTGTAGTAAGCTTTGTTTTAATTTTTTTAAAATATTGGTCATTCTTAGCCAGCTTAATTGCTAGATTCTTATAGTCTAGCTCTGAAGATGTAACTAGCTCAGGAAGGTTTAGATTTGTTAGAAGGCTTAAGGCGACACGGTTAGAAAAAGAATGTCCGCATAGTGTCACAATTGGCACTCCAGCTCTGAGAAAGTCACTTGCAGTGCTTTGCGCTCCATAAGGGAAACAGTCTAAAAAAACATCTGCCAATTTTATCTTCTCCTTATGATCATCTCTTTGTATCTCCCTTGAAGAAAATATTAATCTATCCTGATTCATTCCTAACTTGAGACATTCTTCTTTTAAATTTTTAATTGCTAATGGCGAAAATTCTGGAAACCACAATACACTTCCTTCTACAGAAAATAGAAGCTGAATCCATAATTTAAAGATCCTTGGGATAATTTTCCAACTATTATTAAAACAACAAAATATAAATCCTGAAGTTGGTAATCCCTCAGAACTTCTAGAAAATAATTTTTTACCTGGAATTAATTTACTTTCATTAGGTTGGTAGCAGTTTGGTAAATAAATAATTTTTTCTGAGTAATATTTTTGTAATTCATTTGGAATAACGCATCTATCGGCAATATTGTAATCAATATAACTTGAACCCACTGTGCCTGGGTATCCCAGGAAATTAATTTGGATAGGTGCGGCCCTCATTGCAAATATAGATGACCTAGTATTTTGAGTAAAACCTCCTAAGTCAATTGCAATATCAATTTTTTTCTCTCTTGCTAAGTTTGCAATTTCTTTATCTTCAATATTTGATACATCAATAAATTCATCAAAAGAACTCTCAATTCTTTCCCTAATTCTACTTTTTAGTTTGGTTGAGGTAGAAAAAGCAAACAACTCAAATTTTGACTTATCATGCATTTCAAATAACTCCACTACCAAATGAGAGACGGGGTGCTCTGTAAAATCTCCAGAAAAATAACCTATTTTAATTTTCTCATTCTTTGGATGTTTTTTTATTGCTCCCAAGACATTATTAAATGGATATAAATCATTAGCATAAATCGTGGCCGCTTTTTTTTGAGATAATGGATCATCGAGTAAAGCAGCTACTACAAGCGGTACTGAAATTTTATTACCAATTTTAAGTTGTGATTCAATCCAATTAGACTCATTCTCAAAATTACTCCAATCACAAATAGTATTTTTTGCATTAAAACGTTCACTAAATAAATATTTATGTTCATTATTAATCTTTAGTGCGCTATCGTAAGATAAAATTGCTTTATCAATTTGTTTTAAAGGCTGGAGTGCATAAGCTTTTGAAATAAAATATGCGGCTATATCTGGCTTAATCTGTATTGCTCTATCATAATACTCAATACCCTCTTCATACTTTCCTAGCTCACAGTATATTGATCCAATGTTATGATAAATCTGATGATCATCCTCAATTTGAACTGATTCTTTGAGATAGAAAATTGCTTTTTCAAATTTTCTCATCTTTTTATATGCATACCCTATATTTTTCATTGCACCTGGGTTAATAGGTTCAAGCTGAATCGACATTTTGTATGCTATTAAGGCTTCCTCAACACGATCAATCCTATATAAAAAGTATCCATATTTAATATACAAGGATGCATTTTTAGGCTCGATTAATATCGCTTTTTTATAGAGAGAGTAAGCTTCAGCTTTATTACCAATTAATTCTAAAAGTTCTGCTTTATCAACATATGGCTTAATTTTATTTGGGGTTAATTCGATTAAATGTTGGTAGCAATCTATGGACTCTTTTACTCTATCTAACTTTATAAGATTAATAGCTTTTCTTAGATAAAATTTAGGGTTAGAAGGCTCTATTTTGATTGCGCTATCAAGGACAATTATTGACTCTTCTAATTTATTATTTAAGGTAAGTGCAATTCCTAAATCATATAAAATTAAAGGTTGATCTTGTTTAACTTTTAATGATTGCCTTAATAAGGTAATACCATCATTAAGATTATTTTTTATTAGTGCTATTTGAGCTAATTGGTTTAATAATTGAGGTTCATTTGGGAAATTAATCTGATTTTCTTCAAGGAGTTCTGATGCTAAATCTAAGTTATTGTTTTTTATATAATTTTTAGACTTTTTTATTAAGTCATGAACATTCGTAAGATTTTTTTTGTTTGTCATTATTTTATCTTACCTCTAAAATTTATATGGTGCCGTCGGAGAGACTCGAACTCTCACGACTTTCGTCACTACCCCCTCAAGATAGCGTGTCTACCAATTCCACCACGACGGCTAATTTATTGGTCATGTTAATTTGGAATATCTTGACTAACTGAATCTTTATCAGTTTTGACTTGAGAATCTTTTCCAACTAATCCAGCATTCTCAACTGCAATCTCAAGTGATGAAGAATTTTGGTGCTTGCTAGTAGCAATGAATGCTAAGGAAATACTTGTACAAAAAAACACAGTCACGCAGATCGATGTAGCACGAGTCAAAAAATTAGAGGAGCCTTGAACTCCAAATACACTACCGGAACTTCCTCCTCCAAAGGCTGCACCAGCATCAGCACCCTTTCCATGTTGAACTAATACAAGTCCGATAACGGACAAACTTGCAATAATATGAACAATAAGAACTAAATTTTCCATAAAAAATTACCAATCAAAAATGAATTATTAATCAACTACCTTCTGCTACAGAACAGATATTTAGGAACTCATCAATATTAATTGATGCCCTTCCTATAAGGACCCCATCCAAGCTCTCCGAAGCAAACAATTGTACCGCATTTTTTGGATTTACGCTTCCACCATAGATTATGTTGAAGTTTTTAATATCGCCCTCATGCTTGCTAAAAATAAGTTCTTTGATAAAAATGCACATCTTACTTACCTGTTCTGGTGTAGCCGCCATGTCAGATCCAATTGCCCATATGGGCTCATAAGCAACAATTGAATTTTGGAATATTTCTGCGCCGTAAATTCTTACAATAGTATCAATCTGTGATGAAACTACACGCTCCATAATTCCAGCCTCTCTCTCTATCAAAGTCTCCCCGACGCACAAGACTGGAGTCATATTATATTTTTTAATTTGATTAAACTTATCAGCAATATTTTCATCGGATTCACAATAGGCAGTGCTTCTTTCAGAATGGCCAACAATCACATATTGGCATGCAAACTCTTTAAGCATAGATGCGCTAACTTCTCCTGTATGAGGGCCATCTTCAAATTTAGCAACATTCTGACTTCCCCATCCAATATTAGTATTTTTAAGAAATTCTTTTGCTTGAAATAAATAAGGATAAGGCAAGCATAAGCCGATATTTGAATTCTTGTAGTTAGTAAAATTATTCTTAACGTTATTTAAATAATCGGCATTAAAACTCAAAGATCCATTCATCTTCATATTAGCTATAATTATTTTTTTATTTTTTTTCATTCGCACTCTTGATAATAAATTGTATGGAGGTTTTTTTATTGAATTCGTTTACTTCTATTGTATATGTAATCTCTATTCTATCAGCCAATGCACTTGAAAAATTGAAAAATATTCCATCATAATCACCTTGTTCGTTTCTTAAGATACATTTATTATGTTTTCCAGCAACAATATCTTGTTTGACTACATCAAAACAACCAAAGAAAACTGGTGCTGGGAAACCTTGCCCCCAAACTTGAGAATTGATAATTTTTATAGTTTCGTGATTTAAATACTCTTTGGGGATTGATTTATCAAATTCTATAATTAAATTTAAATCATCTGGAGATAGTAAAACTCTAGTAATAGCTTCAAACTCAGTACAAAATATCTTAAAATTTTCTTCTTTAATAGTAAGGCCAGCAGCCATTGCATGCCCGCCAAAAGTTAATATAAGGTCTGGTTTTTTTTTACTAACAAGATCTAGTGCATCTCTTAAATGAAAGGATGGTATTGACCTTCCTGAGCCCTTCAAACAACCACTACCATCTTTAGCAAAAATAATCGTTGGTCGATAATATTTTTCCTTAAGTCGCGAAGCTACTATACCTACTACCCCTTGATGCCAATCATTATCGTACATTGTGATTGAAAAGTTATCTTCAACAGCATAATCCTCAAGAAATAATAATGCTTCATCTTTCATTTTGTTTTCAACAGATTTTCTTTGTTCATTAAAGACGGATAATTTGTTAGCATAATCTAAGGCCTCTTCTTTATCTTTTGCAATTAAACATTTAATACCTATTGCCATATCATCAAGCCTGCCTGCAGCATTAATTTTAGGGGCTATTGAAAAAGAAAAGTCTGATGTCTTAATATCTTTTAATTTTTTGTTACTAATATTGGCGAGCGCCTCAATTCCAAAATTACAATAACCACTTCGAATTTTTTTGACACCAAAGTGAACAAGGGTTCTATTATTAAAATCCAGTTTAACTAAATCAGCAATTGTTCCTAATGCAACTAAATCAAGTAAATCAGAAAGTTTTGGTTCTGGATGGCTTGAAAATTTATTTTTTTTTCTTAACTCACTTCGTAATGAAAGTAAAACATAAAAAATAACCCCTACTCCACATAGGTTTTTACTAGGAAATTTGCAGCTCCCTTGATTTGGGTTAACAATAAAATTTGCATCAGGGAGGTCTTCAGCTGGTAAATGATGATCTGTAATAAGTACGTCTATACCGTAGGATTTTGCTTTTTTTACTCCTGAAATACTTGCAATACCGTTATCGACAGTTATGATTAATGATGGCTTTTTTCTATAGGCTAAATCAACAATTTCTGGTGTTAGCCCATAACCAAACTCAAATCTATTTGGAACAATAAAATCCACATCAGCACCAAATTTTTTCAAGCCAAGATATCCACATGCTGTTGCTGTTGCACCATCTGCATCGTAATCACCAATAATGGTAATTTTTTGGTTACTTTCAATTTTTTTAATTATTAGATTTGAAGCCTCTTGAACAGATTTCAATAAATCGGGTGGTATTAATTTATCTAATTTATAATCGACATCATCTATGGAGCTTATGTCTCTTGATGCAAATAAAGATGATAAAACAGGGTGCATTCCTTTATTTACCATGGATTCATAGATTTTAGAATCTACTATTTTTTCTTTATAGCGCATGTAAAGTATCCAAAAAAACTCATTTTTCCTAAGAACCCTTAATAAACTAATTTGTAGTTATTTTAAGGATTGAATAATGGTGCCCAGAGCCGGAATCGAACCGGCACGACCGTAAAGTCGAGGGATTTTAAGTCCCTTGTGTCTACCAATTTCACCATCCGGGCAAATTGAATATTTTATCATCACTTTATAAAAAGTGGAGGCGCGTGCCGGAATCGAACCGGCGTCTAAGGCTTTGCAGGCCTCTGCATAACCACTTTGCTAACGCGCCATTTCCTCAAAGCAATTACTGCGTATTTAACATACAACAATTAACTCTAAAGTAAGTGCAAAATGCTTCATTAAGAAGCTATCTCCCTATGCGAAGGAAGAAATAATGGAGCGGGAAACGAGGTTCGAACTCGCGACCTATACCTTGGCAAGGTATCGCTCTACCAGCTGAGCTATTCCCGCATTGAGAAGGCAGTATTTTAGCTTCTTTTCGTAACCTGTCAATCTTGTTCAGTAATCTTTATTTTTTTTCAATATTTTGAATGCTATTTTTAAATAATAAACCATTGATATTATTGTTAATAATGCTGCAAAATAAATCAATATTTTACCTATTACAGCAATTGGTAGAAAAAAAATATTTTCATAGTATAGTAAAAATAATATTGCAATCATTTGCATCGTTGTTTTAAGCTTACCAATAAATGCTACCGCTATACTCCCAGATTTTCCTAGTTTTGCCATCCACTCCCTAAGAGAACTAATTGTAAACTCTCTAGCAATAATAATAAATGCAACGGTTGATTCAATACGACCTAATTCAACAAGTAAAATCAGTGCTGCAATAACAATTAATTTATCAGCTACTGGGTCAATAAATGCGCCAAAATCTGATGTTTGGTTTAGCTTTCTTGCTAAATAACCATCTAACCAATCGGTAATTGCAGCAAATAAAAATATACACGTAGCAATTAGATTTTTATCATAAGGTGATAAAGTCGTATCTGATAAATAAAAAACTAAAATTAGGCAGGGAATTAAAGCAATTCTAAGTAAAGTCAGATTGTTTGGAATATTAAAAATCATAAATTTATAATGTCTTAATGGAAAAAATTGAAGATTTTTTCAGCTATACCTTTACTGATACCTTCTACAAGGATTAATTCTTCAATAGTTGCATTTTTTACACCTTCTAGCCCTCCAAAATAGACTAAAAGACTCTTTCTCTTCTTTAGCCCAATTCCCTCAATTTCTTCAATTGAAGATGTGATTCTTGCCTTATCTCTTCTAGCTCTATGACCTGTAATAGCGAATCTATGTGCTTCATCTCTAATTTGCTGAATTAAATGAAAGCCTAAATTACTCTGATCAATATTCTCTAAAACTTCACCGTCTGAAGTGAATAATGTCTCAGTGCCTGACTTTCTTAAACGTCCTTTTGACACCCCAACAAGCATAATATCAGAGATACCTAATTCATCCATTATATCCCTTGCCACACCCAACTGACCTTTTCCTCCATCAATTAAAATAACATCTGGCTTTACAAGGTCTTGTGAAATTATTTTTTTATACCTTCTTTCTAGCACTTGTCTCATTGCAGCATAATCGTCCCCCGGTTGTATATTTTTAATATTGTAACGACGGTACTCTTTATTTTGCATCATATATTTATCGTAAACCACACAAGAGGCTACAGTTCTCTCACCCATAGTATGGCTAATATCAAAACATTCAATTCTATCTGTCTGCTCAGGTAGGCTTAAAAGGTTCCTAAAAGCTTCTATTCTTTTGATTTGGCTAGCATGTTCATTGTTTTTTTGAGTAAGAGCAATTTTAGCATTTCTATTTGCCATCATTGCCCACATTTTTTTATCTCCGAGCATTCTTGAGATAATTTTTATTGGGGGGTATTTTTTTAAGGAAAAAAAACTATTAATAAGGCTGACATCAAACTTTTGTTCGATTACCAGGACTGGAGGAGGTGATTTTTGATCATAATATTGAGTTAAAAAAACCTCGACTATGTTTTCAATATTTTGCTCGGCAGTATTCTTAGGGAAAAAACTTTTATCTCCAAGATGTCTTCCACCTCTAATCATAACTAAATTAACACATGATTGGCCAAGGTCCTCTGATATTGAGATTATGTCTGCATCATTCTCACTGAAATCACTAACGGACTGTTTAAGCCTAACCTGTCTTAAACTTTGAATTCTATCTCTAAATATAGCTGCTCTTTCAAAATTAAATTCATCAGAACTTTTATTCATTCTATTTGTTAAATCCTTAATAACTTCAGTATCCTTACCCTTCAAAAATAAAGCTGCCTGTTTCGTATCATTTTTATAATCAAGGTCACTTACAAGCCCAACACATGGTGCAGTACATCGTTTTATTTGATGCTGTAAGCAAGGCCTACTTCTATTATTAAATATAGAGTCCTCACACGTTCTGAGCATAAAAACTTTTTGCAATAATTGAATGCTCTGACGAACAGCATTTGAGTTTGGGAAAGGTCCAAAATATTGGTTTTGTTTTTTTTGAGTACCACGATGAAACATTAGTCTTGGAAATTTATCTCCTGTGATCATAAGGTAAGGGTAAGACTTATCATCCCTAAAAATTACGTTGTAGCGAGGTAAGATTTTTTTTATTAGATTATTTTCAAGAATTAAAGCATCAGCTTCCGTATTGGTAATTGTAAATTCAATGGTATTAATATTATTTACCATCAATCTTGTTCTTGGGCTTGGTATATTTTTTACAAAATATGACGCAACTCTTTTTTTTAAATTTTTAGCCTTACCTATATAAATAATTTCTAGTTTAGAGTTAATCATTCGATAAACTCCAGGTAAATTAGGAAAAGTTTTAATTTTTGATTTTAAATTTTCCAAAATTACCCCAACAAGCTTCCCCCAATTGACCAATCTTCACTTTTAACCTCTTCGAAGACTATATAAGTATATGATGCTGGCTTGCCTGCAACCCTTTGCATCAAATCAGTTATCTCTTTAGCGATCTCTTTTTTTTGATCTTTATTCAAAGTACCAGCAAGTTTTACATTGATATAGGGCATCTATCTCTCCATTTCATTTTTAATTGATAAAAATACATCGTGAAACATTTTTTCAGTCAATCTTTTTGTTTGAGTATTGTAACGGCTACAATGATAACTATCATACATAACTAAATTATTTGGTAACTTATGCCTTTCACCATGAGAAAATTTATACTCTTTTTTAGTTAAATTTAATGCTGTCATAACAGCATTATGAGCGATTAATCCTAATGCAAGCAAAATTGAACCTTGTCTTAATGTGTTTATTTCAGACTTAAGAAATTTATTACAATTTTTAATCTCTTCATTGTTGGGTTTGTTGTCAGGTGGTAAGCATTTAACTGCATTAGTAATTTTACAATTTCTTAAAATTAAATCATCACCAACGGACTGAGATATTTCGAGATTAGAAAAACCAAATTTATACAAAGTTTTATAAAGTAAAATTCCTGCATGATCTCCAGTAAAAGGTCTTCCTGTTTTATTTGCCCCGTGCATCCCTGGGGCTAGTCCAACTATCAAAAAAGGAGAGTTTGCTTTCCCAAAAGAAGGGACTGGCTTACAAAAATAATCTGGGTTTTTATTCTTCACCTCTGTTAAAAATGAAGTTAATCTCTCGCAATCTTTACAGCTAGAATCATATTCCACGTATCATTATGAAACTGGATTTATTTCAATTACACTATTTTTTTTATAGTCCGTAAGCTGATCGAAGTTAAGATACCTATAAATTTCATCCGATTTCTTGTCAATTTTTTCAGCCATCACTTTAAGGTACTCTTCTAAAGATGGTATGTAGCCTAAAAGTGAGCATAAAGCAGCTAATTCAGCAGACCCAAGATAAACTTGCGCGCCCTTCCCCATCCGGTTATCAAAATTTCTAGTGCTGGTTGAAAAAACAGCAGCATTATCTTCAACTCTTGCTTGGTTTCCCATACACAAACTGCAGCCAGGTACTTCAGTTCGCGCCCCAACTGAATCGAATGTAGAATAAATTCCTTCTTTTTTTAGTTGCGATTCATCCATCCTAGTCGGAGGAGCGATCCATAATTTAGATTTAATATCAGTTTTTCCTTCCAGGACTTTTGCAGCTGCACGATAATGACCGATATTGGTCATACAGCTCCCAATAAAAACTTCATCAATCTGGTTATTTGCAATTTCGGACAACTTCTTAATATTATCTGGATCATTAGGGCAAGCAATTAATGGCTCAGTAACGCTATTTAAATCAATATCTAAAATATAAGCATAGTCAGCATCACTATCTGGTTTTAACAATATTGGCTTCTCTAGCCACTCCTGCATGTCGTTAATTCTTCTCTGTAATGTTCGAGAGTCTTTGTAGCCATCCACAATCATATTCTGCATTAATACAATGTTAGACTTCAAGAACTCAATTATAGGCTTCTCGTCGAGCCTTACGCTGCATCCATTTGCCGATCTCTCGGCAGATGCATCAGAAAACTCAAAAGCCTGCTCTACCTTAAGCTCTGGTAAACCCTCAATTTCGAGAATACGCCCATTAAATATATTTTTTTTACCTTGCTTGCCAATAGTCAACTCACCTTTTTGAATTGCAAAATATGGGATTGAGTTAACTAGATCTCTTAATGTAATACCTGGTTGAACCTCGCCGCTAAAACGAACTAATACAGATTCAGGCATATCTAATGGCATTACACCTATAGCTGCAGAAAACGCAACCAATCCTGACCCAGCTGGAAAAGAAATTCCTATTGGAAATCTAGTATGTGAATCTCCACCAGTGCCAACTTTATCTGGCAAAATCATTCTATTAAGCCATGAGTGAATCACGCCGTCGCCTGCTTTTAATGAAACACCGCCTCTGCTACTTATAAAGTCTGGAAGTGAGTGTTGTAATTCAATATCAACTGGTTTTGGATAAGCTGCAGTATGACAAAAACTTTGCATTACAAGATCTGCAGAAAAGCCAAGGCATGCCAATTCTTTCAATTCGTCTCGAGTCATTGCACCAGTTGTATCTTGTGAGCCAACAGTATTTATTTTTGGCTCACAGTAAATGCCAGGCCGAACCCCTTCTAAACCACACGCTTTACCAACAATTTTTTGAGCTAGTGTGAAGCCTTTTGTATTTGATGCATCTTGAGCAACAATATTTATAAACTTATTTGAAGTCTTTAATTTTAAAGAGGTTATAGCCTTTTCTGTAAGTCCCTTACCTATGATTAAAGGGATTCTTCCTCCGGCCCTTAATTCATCAAGTATTGTTACAGGCTTAAGATTAAACTTTGCTAACTCATCCCCATCTTTATTAGTAATATTTCTTTTTTTAAGATTTATTTCCACAATATCACCTGTCTTCAATTTCGAAACATCGCATTCGATTGGTAAGGCTCCCGAGTCCTCAGCTGTGTTAAAGAATATTGGAGCAATTTTTGTACCCAGGATTATTCCACCTGAATTTTTATTTGGTATATGATTTATTTTATGTCCAAAATGCCACTGAAGGGAGTTTATAGCTGATTTTCGAGATGACCCAGTTCCGACAATATCGCCCACAAAAGCTATTGGCAAATTTTCTGACTTAAGCTTATCTATTATCTCAAATATATTTGGAATTTTATTTATAAACATAGATTTTGCATGATACGGGATGTCTGCTCTTGACCACGCCTCTTGAGCTGGCGATAAATCATCTGTGTTTGTCTCACCATCTGCTTTAAAAATAACAACTTTAAGAGTTTCTGGTATAACCCTTTTCGATGTAAACCATTCAGCTTCGGCCCATAAGTTAAGCAAATTTGATGCGTGTACATTGCCATCTCTATGAAGCTTTTCTACGTCATAAAATGCATCAAAAATGAGTATAATTTTTGATAAGGCTTTAACAGCTAGGGCAGCTTTTTTGGTTTCTAGAAGTGCAATTAAAGATTGGACATTATATCCACCAAGCATTGTCCCCAAGAGCTCAATTGCATAATCAGCACTAAAATATGGGGATTGAGTATTGTTATTAGCTATATCATTTAGAAAGCCAGCCTTTATAAATGCAGCTTTATCTACTCCAGCTGGAACTCTATTTTTTAATAAATCTATAAGTAAGCTCGGATTTTCATTTGAATCTAATTTTAAGAGCTCTACTAATGATGCAGTTTGATTTGCATCAAGAGGGAGTGCTGGTAGTCCCTGACTTTGTCTTTCTTTCAAATCAGATAGATACAAATCTAACATTTAATTCCTTATTTTAATTTTTAATATATATTAATTGTCTATTTTAAAGTAAATAAATGGTTTTCCCAAAGATTAAATAAATCTAGCAGGTGCAAAAAAATAATTCATTTTTAATGTAAAATATATTGATAAATTTAAAAGGTGACTTATGATTTCCGTATTAACTGCAATTTCTCCAACAGATGGAAGATATTCGGTCCAAACTGAGCCTTTAAGAGCAATATTTAGCGAGTATGGGTTGATCCGCAATAGAGTTAAAATCGAAATATTATGGTTAATTGCTCTAAGTAAGGATATAGAGATAAAAGAAGTCCCAAGATTTTCTGCTAAGACAAATACAAAATTAAATAACATTATTAAATACTTTGATCAGAAAGATGCTGAGGCAATTAAGAAGATTGAAAAAGTTACCAACCATGATGTGAAAGCTGTCGAATACTGGTTAAAAGATTCTCTAAAAAATGAAAAAGAAATAGTAAGAATTAGTGAGTTTATTCATTTTGCTTGCACGTCAGAAGATATAAATAATCTTGCTTATGCATTAATGATAAAAGAAGGTCTTAACAAGGTTCTTATTCCAGCTATAGACTCTGTTTTAAAACGTACGAGTTTATACTCAAATAAGTTTTCAGAAATATCAATGTTAGCAAAAACGCACGGTCAAACAGCTAGCCCAACAACAATGGGTAAAGAATTTTCTAATTTCTCATATAGACTAAAAAGACAAATCCTACAATTAAAGAAGCAAGAAATTTTAGGTAAAATTAATGGTGCCGTTGGAAATTTTAATGCTCATATTTCCGCCTATCCAAAAAAAAACTG
Source organism: uncultured Methylobacillus sp. (assembly GCA_964442085.1). Taxonomy (GTDB): domain Bacteria; phylum Pseudomonadota; class Gammaproteobacteria; order Burkholderiales; family Methylophilaceae; genus BACL14. The sequence goes on from CAYTWX010000006.1 coordinate 17,581, forward strand.
GCAAAAATTTTCAAAAGAATTTATTTCGTCAATAGGTCTGGTTTACAACCCTTATACAACTCAAATAGAGCCGCATGATTTCATGGCGGAATTATTTCAAACTATTTCTAGAGTAAATATAATTCTTATTGATTTTAATCGAGATATTTGGACTTATATTTCTTCCGGATATTTCAAACAAAAAACAATTAAGAATGAAGTTGGATCCTCTACCATGCCTCATAAAGTCAACCCTATTGACTTTGAGAACTCGGAGGGTAATTTAGGTATGTCTAATGCATTACTTCATCATTTTTCTGAAAAACTGCCTATCTCAAGACTTCAAAGAGATTTAACTGATTCAACAGTTCTTAGAAACATAGGCTTAGCTTTTAGTTTTAGTTTGATAGCATATAAATCTTGTCTCAAAGGACTTACAAAGCTTGAAATAAATAAAATCAAAATAAATCAAGATCTTGATCAAGCATGGGAAGTTCTTGCAGAACCGATTCAAACTGTTATGCGAAAGAATGGAATAGAGAATCCATATGAAAAGTTAAAAGACTTAACTAGAGGAAATCAAAATATAAATAAAGAATCTTTACACTCTTTTATAAAAATTCTTGAGCTACCTTTAGAAGATAAAAAATACCTTCTAAAGCTAACACCTCATAACTATATTGGGAAGGCTATATTGCTAGCAAAAAAAGTTTAAATGAATGAAATATTAGTTCTGTATTATTCAAAAAGTGGTTCAGTAAAAGAAATGGCATCATTTATAGCTAGAGGCATTAACTCAGTAGCTGGTGCTCAAGCTAAAATAAGAACTGTTCCAGAAATATTTCCAGAAACTATAAAACAAAAATCTTCGATTCCTGAATCTGGTTCACTATATGCCACTTTGGAAGATCTAGAAACTTGTTCAGGCTTAGCTCTTGGAAGTCCAACTCGTTTTGGGAATATGGCTGCACCAATAAAATATTTTATTGAAACAACAACTCCATTGTGGCTTAAAGGTTCTCTTGAGAATAAACCAGCTTGTGTATTCACATCAACTAGCTCTATTCATGGTGGCAATGAATCTACACTTCTAAGCATGCAAATTCCTTTACTTCATATGGGTATGATTTTAATTGGGCTGCCATATTCATTACCTGAGTTACGCACAACAACGACTGGTGGAACACCCTACGGAGCAAGTCACGTTAGTATCGATAACAACGCAAACTCTTTATCTGAAGATGAAAAAAAACT